>JAFGGF010000293.1 GCA_016930735.1 Prolixibacteraceae bacterium | reverse complement strand
TGACAAGGGTGTTAGGAAAGTAATTATTACGCTTGGCTCTAAAGGGGCCTTTGTAAAAACAAAAGATGAAAAAGTAGAAGTGCCTGCTTTTAAAGTCGATGCAGTGGATACAACCGCAGCAGGTGATACTTTTTGCGGGGCTTTAGCTGTAGCTTTGGTAGAGGGAAAATCATTAAAAGAGTCACTTCAGTTTGCAAGTGCTGCTGCCGCAATTTCAGTTACCCGGATGGGGGCACAGCCCTCGGCACCAACAAGAGTTGAGATCGATAAATTTATAATCGAAATGATTCCTTGAGGTTTTGCCGGGAGAAAGTCAACGTTAAAGATCTTCTTTATCTTAAATTCGGGGTCTTTTATTAATAAATTGTCTTTTCACTAAACATAAGTTAAAAGTGAAATTTCTTATATTCAGGTTGTATCTGTAGTATAATTTATTTACAATTACTTATTTAATTTCAGATTTATTTCATAGATTACACTGCCTTGGTAAACTGTTAAAACAGATGAAAACGAAACAAAAAATTCTCATTATTCTGGCTATAATTTTCTGCTCTTTGAGGGTGGTTTGCCAGGATGTTACGTTTTCACAGTTTTATTCCAATCCCTTGTACCTGAATCCTGCATTTGCCGGTTCAATTGATGCCCCGCGTGTTGCGATGCAATACCGTAACCAATGGCCCGGATTCAGTAAAGCATATACCACATACAGCCTTGGTTTTGATATGCCGGTTGAGAAACTGCAGGGTGGAATGGGAATTTTGATTTTAAACGATGCCCAGGCAAACAATGCCTTGAATAAACTTCAGGTTGAAGTTATGTATTCGAAGTTTACCCGGCTGAATAAGAATTTTACGATGAACGGTGCCATCCAGGCTGGTTTCCACCAGAATTCGCTGGTTTGGGATAAGCTGATATTTCCTGATAACGTTGATCCTAATTACGGGAATCATGGCATTTCTCAGGAAACTCCCATTTCAGATCCCAATTTTACTTACTTTGATGTTTCTGCCGGAATACTATTGTACAGCGAAAAATTATTTTTAGGGATTGCCGGCCATCATATTAATGAACCAAAACAGTCGTATTACCAGGGGCAGGAAGATGTTGGCGTACTTTACAGAAAATACACCCTGCATTTTGGAGCTACCTTTAATGTTTTCCTGCAGGGGCATTTGCGGAAAAAATTCGACCTTTCCCCTCAGGTAATCCTTCAAACTCAGGGAAGTTTCAAACAGTTTAATTATGGATTGTTTATTAACCGGAAAGGATTATCCGGGGGTATGTGGCTTCGCCAGAACCTCAGTCTGAAGAATGACGCTTTGATCTTTCTTGTAGGTTTTATCAAAGACAGGTGGCGGTTCACTTACAGTTACGACTGGACCATATCGGGGCTTGCCGGCCTTACAGGAGGCAGCAATGAAATATCACTTTCCTTTTTGTTAAAAGATCCTTCCCGTAAATCATCCTTGCCTTTTTTCCGGCTTCCCAGCGAATATTAACGGATCAGCAGTACCTGCCCTTTCATTTCGTGTTTTGAACCAAGAATATCATAATAACTGGCTATCCAGATATAATTCCCCATTTGTGCGGGTTTCCCGTTTAATGCATTTCCATCCCATTTCTCTGATAAATGGAACGATTCAAAAACAAGCTGCCCCCAGCGGTCGTATATTTTCATATTGAATTTATCGGGTTCAATTCCATCGCCGGCAGGCATAAAAAAGCGGTTTTTTTCAATGTCACTGTCCGGGCGGAAAGCATTGGGAGCAAAAATGGCAAAGGGCAATACCTGAATTTCTGCTGAAGCTGAATCAAGGCAGCCAAACAGATTGGTTGTGATCAGTTGGGGATTATAAAATCCGATTTTTTCATAAATGTTTTGTGGATTTTCTTCCTCTGAATAATTTCCGTCACCAAAATCCCAGAAATAATCGCTTCCGTTTACCGAAAGGTTATTAAATGAAATGGGTGAATTATCATTATAAACAACAGTTTGGTCAACAGTGAATTTGGCAATCGGATTGGGGTGTACCCACACAACATCTTCTTTTTGGATTGTATCATAGCATCCGGTTTGAGTGGAGTTTACAATGAATCCCAGATCATATTTGGCCGGTTCATCCAGAATATAGGTATAAAAATCATTTCCTCTTTGTATTTGCTGCCGGTTTTTTAACCAGATATAAACGATATCCTCATCATCAGTAACTCCTGTGGCCTCAACCTGTAAAGGTTCACAACCTTCGGTAACATCCAGGGTAAAATCGACATTTGGCCTTCGTTTAAACCTTTTTGGATAGGGATCACTGGTACATCTGTATTCATTAACTATCAGTTTTACATAGGTAAAGGGTTGGTCCAGCGGAACGGTGATTTCTTCCAGATCGTAACCTGAACTTACCATGTTGTCATTTATATACCAGTAGTAAAATGTTGAATCTTTTGCCCTGATATACTGTACTTTTAAACTGTCGTCATAACACAAGTCCTGTTGGCCTGTAAAAGTTGCAACCGGTTTTGGGTAAACCTTGATCATGTCTTCAAATAAATAGGAAGCTTTGCATTTTTGGTCAAACTGACTTGTGATTGTAAATTTCACATCATAGAATCCAGGCTGCATATATAAATTGGATGGATTTGATTCAGTTTTCGTTTTACCATCACCAAATTCCCATAAATAATCCACATTGTTTATTGTACTTCCACTTGAAAAAGAGGCATTCAGTATATCACATCCGACATCCTGATTTACACCAACATTTATACCTTCAAGAACGACAAAACGTGATGAATCTGGTTTGCTGTAACAGCCGTTTTTTTCAACGATCAAAGAAATATACGG
>JAFGGF010000292.1 GCA_016930735.1 Prolixibacteraceae bacterium | reverse complement strand
AGGGTCAGCGAACCTTTTTCATTGACAATTTTTTCAGTAATTAACTCATATATTTCTTCCAGTCTTTTACGAACCAGTTCATCGGGCCATACCTTGTATAATTCAGTAAATGCTTCAATAATATGAATTGAGGTATTCTGGTCTTTCTGGCTGATCCTTTCATAACCGGGAAGTTCTTCAGACGCTACTTCCAGTTTATCAGCATTTCCTCTACTCAATAACGATCCGTTGTGTTGAAGGCTGTTAAAATATCCGCCATATACCGGGTCGTGTGCATAATCTTCCAGCCACATAAAAGTTTTTTTGGCTAAATCAAGTGCTTCTTTATTTCCTGTCAGATTGTAGTATGCTACCAGGGCATAAATTCCAAATGCATTCCCATACGACATTTTTGCCCCGCCAAAATCGGTTTCACCCGGAACACCATTACGGCTCAAAGTCGTATAAAATCCGCCAGTTTCCTTATCCCATTGAACATCCCTGATAAACCGGAAAGCGTGGTCAGCAATTTTCCGGTATTCTTCGCTTTCATAAAATTCAGCCGCCTCAGAAGAGGTCCAAAGCTGACGGGTTTGTGCAACCACCATTTTATTCTGAGGTCCCTGAGCTTCCCATTTATAATTAAAATCGGCGAGAAATCCTCCATGAAGCGAATCAACAGTTCGCGGATACCAGGCATCCAGCAATTCTGTTTTCAGGGAAAAATTCATCTCATCAACCAACGCCTGATTTTCTTTCTTTTCTGGTGAACACCCAAAAACAATGAATAATATTAAAATAAGGAATGATGTAATTTTCATCTGATATAAGTTTAGTTAGTTTCTTAAATTGAATAATAAAATTATAATAAAGATCGAAAAGTTACGGGATTGAACCCATATGAATTTATTTTCTTAAAAATAAATCTTATAATTCCCCACCGGGAAAAATCCAAGTTGGAGCAGATCTTCTACTGCATCTTTGCTTCGTTTATAAGTGCGGTTCAGGATATTTTTATGATTCGTCACATTTTCAACATAAAATTCCCAAACCTGTGAAACCTTTTTTCCGTCTTTTCGGAAACCGATTTTCAAATCTGCTTTAAAATAATCAGGATGCTGAATTGAAAACATCTCAGATTCGATATAAACTGTCGGAAAAGCTTCTGTACTTTGCCTTGATGCTTCCAGATCGATGGGTGTGTCACGTTTGCCTCCGGCCCATGTAACCTTCAAGTCGAAAACTAGGGTAGAATTTTTTTTGAGTGGAAATTCTTTTCCAACCAGTGTATTAACAACAAAATTCCCGTTAAACGCTGTATTCCTTTTTATACCATCACTTCCTTTATATTTTGAATCAAAAAGAGAGGTAGTCACCAAAAAATAATAGTTTTTACTATAAAATTTTTCAAGTGTAAATTCCAAGCCATAGTTCCAACCTTGACCTTCATTAATCAGGTTTTTACGGGTATTCAGCCCCCAGTAGGCACCCTCATTTAAAAGACTGTATCCGGAAGGTTCTTTTTCAACCGGGACATCAAACAAATACTGGTAATAGGTTTCAGCTTTGATCCTAAGCTGAGGGTTTAACAAAGCATCAAATCCGAGTACAAAATGGTGAGCTCTTGTAAAATCAAGATTTTTATTCGTCAGTTCAATAATCCCATTATCGGTTTTCGAACGGTAATAATAGGTTGCCAGCGACTGCATTTTTGACTGGAGCCCGTATCCTAAACTATATGATGAATTAAAGCCGGTTTTCCAATTTAATCCAAAACGTGGTTCAAAGGAGAAACCGTTATTTAATCCAAGGAAAACAGCACTTAACCCTGGTTTGATATCAAGACGGTCGGAAAATTTATATACAAATTGAGTATAAGCTCTGTAAAAGGTAACACCTTCCCAAACAGGCCTTTTTTCATCCAGAATGTTTTTCCATTCCACCTTGTGGACTTGTGTAGCCAGATTATAACCCAACCGATCGATGGTCAAACCTGAACGATTTGAAAACTGCCTGTTGAACTTTGTATTTAAAATATATTTAACTGAAATTTTATCCTCGGTATTATCCTGTTTAAAATATGTAGAAGGATCATTCTCAGGATTCAGAGTATCAAGCGTAGTAAATAAATTCTGGTAAACCCAGGAGAGAATAAATTTTGAATATGTATTGTCACTATGAAATCTGGAATAGGTTATTCCGGTCGCCGCTGAATTTGATCCACTGTGTAAATCCGTTCCTCCGGGAGTATAGAGATCTGTGTTTTCTTTATCACTTTCGAGGCTTGTGATGCTGCTTTTCCCTGCCAGCCCAAACCAGGTAAGTTTGCCTTTTGCCATCGGAAAGTTTAGTTTAAAATTTAAATCCTGATATCTGGGAATACCTGCAGTCCCGAAATTAATCCCCAATTTATGAAATATATCAAGCGTGGAATATCGGTAATTTGCAAGAAAAGAGCTTTTATTTTCCCGGCTGATCGGGCCTTCAGCACCCAGTTCAACTCCATTAAAACCAAGCTGCCCCATTAATTCGTATTTTTCATTGTTTCCTTCCCGCATGTTCAGGTCGAAAACTCCTGAAAAAACATTGGCATATTCAGCAGGGAAAGCGCTGCTGTAAAAATCAGAATTCCGGAGTGTATTATTGTTTAACATTCCCACAGGACCCCCGGTAGTCCCGTTTGCAGCAAAATGGTTTGGATTTGGAATATCAACATCTTCAAGCCTCCATAAAATTCCGGAAGGAGTATTTCCTCTGACGATAATATCATTACGCTGGTCGTTGGCACCCGAAACTCCTGCAAAATTCATGGCCATCCTTGCCACATCTTCGCGGCTTCCGGCATAACGGTTTGCTTCTTCAACCGAAAAAGCACGTGCACTTACACTTGCCATCCTGTTTAATGCCTGGTCTTTCCTGATATTTCCAACTACTGTTACCTCCTGTGTTGTTTCAACTTTTTCCTCCAGTTCTATAAACAATACTGTTTCCTTTGCTGAATTAACAATCAGGTTTTTTATTGTTGCCGGGAAGTACCCAATAAATGAAACCTGAATACTTTGCCTTCCAACCGGAACATCGGCAAGCCTGAATTCCCCTTCGCTATCTGTAACAGTACCGGTCGGAATTTCCGAATTCATCAATGCAACATTGGCTCCGGGCAGAGTAGTTTGTGTTTGTTTATCAACCACAACTCCGCGGATAACCTGTTTCAGCCCGGGATCATTTTCCTGAGCACTAAGAAGTAAGTGAATAAAAGACAGAGAGATAAAAAGAAATATAAATCGCTTCATGTCGGTTGGTAGATTGTCGATCAAAATTAATTATATACAAACAATAATCAATTGTTTAGCATTAATTATTCGTTACAAATTATTTAAATCACAACAACAATAATACTCAACTATTTAGTTTTGTATTTGTTGTTAAAATAAAAAACTGATCATGAAAAATATTTTACCCGGAACTGATATACAAATAACACCAATCGCTTTTGGTGCATGGGCTATTGGCGGATGGCTTTGGGGTGGCACCGATGAAAAAGAAGCAATTAATGCAATCGAAAAATCAATTGATTTGGGAGTGACAACCATTGATACCGCTCCTGTTTATGGTTTTGGTTTGAGTGAAGAACTTGTTGGGAAAGCCATTAAAGGAAAACGCGATAAAGTTCAAATTCTTACAAAATTCGGATTAATCTGGGACAGGAAGGAAGGTTCGGTTCATTACACCAACACGCCGATGAACGATGGCACTTTGGTCGATATTTACCGATTAGGCCGAAAAGAAAGCATTATTAAGGAATGCGAGGAATGCCT
>JAFGGF010000291.1 GCA_016930735.1 Prolixibacteraceae bacterium | reverse complement strand
CCGGCCTGAAACAGGTTATGGATATATCCAGGTTCAAAAGAAAAAGAAATTTAAAGAGCTCAATAATCTTTTCAGAGTTAAAACTTTTACAGAAAAACCTGATTTGAAAATGGCTGAAATATTCCTTGAAAGTGGTGAATTTTTCTGGAACTCCGGAATTTTTATCTGGTCACTGAAATCGATTACGGAAGCTTTCGAAACACATTTAAATGATGTGGCCGGGCTTTTTGCAAAAGGAATAAAACTTTATAATACACCCGATGAGAGAGCTTTTATAAATAAAACCTATTCCGAATGCCAGGGAATTTCAATCGACTACGGCATAATGGAAAAAGCAAAAAATGTATTTGTTTTAACTGCTGATTTTGGTTGGAGTGACCTGGGCACCTGGGGTTCACTTTATGAGAACAAGGAAAAAGACCTGAACGATAATGTAGTGATTGGCGATAATCTGTTTTCATACGATACAAAAAACTGTATTGTCAGCATGCCTAAAGATAAAACGGTTGTTTTACAGGGGCTGGATGGGTACATTGTTGTAGAATCGAATAACACCATCCTGATCTGCCGGAAAGAAGATGAACAACAGATCAGGCAATTTGTAATTGATGTTAAAATGAAAAAAGGGGACGACTACGTCTGATCTTTTTTTGCAGTCAGATATTCAGCAGCAATTTCAAGTTGTTCATACCATTCTTTTCCGTATTTCCTTATTAAAGGTTCACGAAGGAATTTGTACAAAGGAAGTTTTTCAGAAGCACCACATTTACGACCTGGTTTACAAATGTCCAGTTTTTCATAATTAACCGCATCAAAACGTTTATATTCGGTTATCCTGATCGGGAATAAGTGGCAACTCACAGGTTTTCGGAAATCAATTTCCCCATTTAGAAAA
The DNA here is from genome assembly GCA_016930735.1 of Prolixibacteraceae bacterium. Classification (GTDB taxonomy): domain Bacteria; phylum Bacteroidota; class Bacteroidia; order Bacteroidales; family Prolixibacteraceae; genus JABMQB01. Next base: position 5,495 of record JAFGGF010000291.1, on the reverse strand, counting down.
GCCTTTTCAATACTACACTTTAAAATTCCGTTTTTGTCCCTGAAAGTAAAAACACATTCTTTATTTCCAACCAGTGAGGTTACCAGGTCGCCATCATTATCAGTAAAATAAAGCCCTTGCTTTAATATTAACCTGTTATTTCTTTCTGAAAGATACTTTTTAACTTTTGGATAAACCTCCTCCAGTTTTTTTGTTTCTTCTACAGTAACCGGTGCACCTGAATCGCCCTCAACACAGCATGCACCCTTGCATTGCATTAAATCGCAAAGGAAATATTTTTCAATAATATCGAGGCTGACAATAGCCCTTCCGATTTCAAGCATTAAAATTCATTTGTGAAATCCGGTTCAAACAGAGGAATATCATTTTACTTATTTATCAATACCTTGCCTGTCATTTCCTCAGGTATATCAACCCCCATTATTGAAAGCAAAGTAGGTGCAACATCTGCTAAAATGCCATTTTCAATTTTAACATTTTTATTATCGCTGATATAAATGCACGGCACCGGATTCAATGAATGTGCTGTATTTTCAGAACCATCCGGATTGACTGCATTATCAGCATTTCCATGGTCGGCAATAATCAATACATCAAAACCGCCTTCCTTTGCTGCTTCAACAACTTCTTTCACACATTGGTCAACAGCAACAACAGCTTTATAAATAGCATCATAAACACCGGTATGCCCAACCATATCGCCGTTTGCAAAATTCAGGCAAACAAAATCAGCTTCACCGTTTTTCAGTTTTGGCACAATGGCATCTTTCACTTTGGGTGCCGACATTTCCGGTTGCAGGTCATAAGTTGGAACCCTTGGTGACTGAACCAGAATCCGGCTTTCGCCATCAAATTCTTTTTCACGCCCACCGCTGAAAAAGAAAGTTACATGGGCATATTTTTCTGTTTCCGCAATCCTGATTTGTTTTAATCCGGCCTTGGAAACCACTTCACCCATTGTATTGGTTACATTCTCTTTATCGAAAATAACATTGATGCCTTTAAAATCGGCTTTGTAACTGGTCATGGTGTACCATTGCAGATTCATTGTTTTCATTCCGAAATCAGGCAGATTTTCCTGCGTAAAAGCAATGGTAGTCTGACGCAATCGGTCGGTCCTGAAATTAAAACAGATAACCACATCGCCTTCTTCAATCAGCCCAACAGGTTTCCCGTCATCGTCAACCATTACAATCGGTTTCATGAATTCATCTGTCACACCGGCATTATAGGAAGCCTTTACCGAAGCCAGCAAATCAGTTGATTTTTCACCTTCTCCCTTTGTGTAAAGGTCATATGCCAATTTTATCCGGTTCCAGTTTTTATCCCGATCCATTCCGTAATAGCGCCCTATCAACGAAGCAAACTCAGCATTGGTAGTTTCCAGGGCTTTAATATCATCTTCAATAAAACCATATCCTGAGCGAGGATCGGTATCACGTCCATCGGTTAAACCATGAATAAATACCTTACCAAGTCCCATATCTGTTGCGATCTGACAGAGAGCAATCATATGTGAACTCAAGGCGTGAACACCGCCAGGGCCGATTAATCCAATCAGGTGCACTTTTTTATTATTCTTTTTTGCATAATTATACGCTTTCAAAATCTGCGGATTATCCCACAACGATTTATCCCTTATAGCTTTTGTAATTTTTACCATGTCCTGGTAAAGAACCCTTCCCGCACCGATATTCAAATGCCCTACTTCGGAGTTTCCCATCTGCCTGTCAGGTAATCCGACATTTTCACCACAGGCAAGAAGTTGCGAATGCGGGTAATTTTCATTCAGATAATCCATAAACGGGGTTGGTGCTGTCGAAACAATATCTCTTTGTGAACCATCGCCAATTCCCCAGCCATCGAGGATCATCAATAATACCTTTTTAATTTGAGCCATATCTTTTTGCCTTTTAAATATTCATTTTGAATGTACAGACAAAAATATCCCTTTTTGGTTCATTCAGGATAAAATAACCATAAAGCAGCCAATGATTTAACAAATACTTACTTTAAAATTACCTTACTAACGTAAATCAACACTTTGCTCAAAAAAATCAGGATGGGTTTTAATCAATTCATCAAGTTCGCTGTATTCATAATATGCATTGATCCCCGGATTATTATTTGAAGCCGATAGAACCGGATTTATTTTTGAAATGGGCCGTGCTTTCATTTTTTCAGAATCGAAAGGTTTTAAAAAACTTTTAATTGCAGCCTCATCCAATTCCGGGGAAAGCCAGTCCAATGCTTTTTCAGGTGGAAGGATCAATGGCATCCGATTTTTTGAATTGTGGACAATTTCCATCATATTATTGGCAGGGGTTGTAATAATAGAATATGTTTTAATTATTTCACCGGTTTCTCTGTCGGTAAACCGATCCCACACTCCAGCAAAAACAAACATCCCTTCATCCTTCATAGTAATATAAAACGGGTATCTGGGAGTACTTTTTTTCCCGGGTTCTTTGTGCCTCCACTCGAAAAATCCACTGCACAATACCAAACATCGTTGTTTCAAAATCAACCTGCCAAACATCCTGCTTTCAAATAAAGTTTCGGCTTTGGCATTTAAGGTATTGTACTTTCTCAGAAATTCAACCGCATCTTCTTTTGCGCGGGTAGCCGATGGCACCACACCCCAGTGGAACATCTGAATTTCATCCGGTTTATCATCCGAAATTACAGGCATCAGAGGAAATTCAAACCCATTTACAAAATACTGTTCAGGGAACAGGTTTAGCTGTTCTTCCCTGATAATTCCGTTTTCAAAAAGCCGGTTGGCATTTACTTTTACAACAGCATAATAAAAACACATAATTTATACTTTTACTACCAGAGTTTCATTCCAGTTGGTTGTAAACCGGTTCGACAGTTTTTCCTGTCGTAACTTCCATTCTTCCCCACTGCCCTGAATGGCAACTTTTACTGTATCACGCCCAAAATAATTATTCAGCCCATCGACAACAACAGAAAGCCGGTTATACTTTTCCCGGTTCAACGCTTCAAACAAATCCGGTTGCCACAGCATTTGAGGCTCCAGACCTTCAATAATCACCCCTGCTTTTTTATAAAAATAGCCCGGGAGGAAAATATCGTCAAGCAACTTCAGTGCATACTTTATCAACTCCTGTGTACAATTGGTTGCTACAGGTAAAGTTATTGATTTACTTTTATTATACTGAAGGTCGTTCTGATTAAAAGGGTCGGTATGAATAAAAACGGTTATCAGGTTGGCAAGCGAGCTCTGCTTCCGGAGTTTCTCACCACATCGGGCAGCATAAGTTGAAACTGCCTCTTTCAGTAGCCTTTTACTTTTAGTTTTTCGCCCGAAAGCACGGGTTGTGGCAATTGCCTTTTTTGAGGGGATGATCAACTCAAGAGGGATGCACGATTCACCAAGCAGTTCAGTTTTGATGCGCAATCCCATTACTTTCATTTGTGACCGGAGCCAGTTATCGTCAAGCAGAGTATAATCATATGCTGAAAAAATCCTGTTACGAAATAACAACTTTGAATACTGCCTGCCAACTCCCCATACTTTTTCAATGGCTGTATTTCTTATCATACAATCTCGGTGCCTGTCATTCCTGATAATAAAAATCCCATTGCCCTTTTTTGCAGCCTTATTGGCAATTTTTGCCAGGGTTTTTGTTGGAGCAATGCCAATGGAAATAGGGATGCCTGTTATTCTCCAAACAATCTTTTTTATTTCCTCTGCCCACTTTTGAAAATCAATATCCAACCCGGATAAATCCAAAAAAGCTTCGTCAATACTGTAAATTTCAATAACTGGGGCAACTCCTCTAAGTGTTTCCATCACACGTTGCGAAAGGTCGCCATACAATGTGTAATTCGAAGAAAAAACAAAAACCCCGGCTTTTTTAACCAGTTCGAAACGTTGAAATACCGGTTCAGCCATTTTCAGCCCAAGTGCTTTTGCCTCTTCCGATCGGGAAATAATACATCCGTCGTTGTTGGAAAGAACAACAACTGGCTTGTTATTCAGGTCGGGGCGGAAAACACGCTCGCACGACACATAAAAATTATTGCAATCGACCAGCGCAAACATGTTAAAAATTAACTGGTTATTCCTTTTGAAATATAAAATACAAATCTCCAAGCATTAATAACAGACCCCATCCCGGTCTTCCCCCAAATGGGGGAACCTGCCAGACATTCAGGCTGGGATGTCCAACGGACAGAAAAGGTTCTGTTATTGGTTATCATATACATAAACATTAATAAAATTATCAATAAATTATACGGCACAACGTATTAAATATTTAATGCTTTTTTATTGACCAGGTAACAACACCCCAAATTCGCAGATCGTTTTCAGGGTCAACCTCAATTGGCCTGAACTCCGGATTGGAAGGCATCAGAAAAAAACCTGTTTTTGTTCTCCTGATCCTTTTTAGAGTAAACTCTCCATCGATAAAACATACGAGGATTGAATTGTTCCCCGGAACAGCAGAACGATCCACAACAAGTAAATCGCCATCCGATATTCCATCTCCGCTCATAGATTCACCTTTTACCCGCACAAAAAAAGTATTGGTTGGGTTAGAAACAAGCTTTTTATTCAGGTCGAGCCTTTCTTCTGAATAATCTTCGGCAGGTGAAGGGAATCCGGCCCGAATGAAAGCATATGACACAGGCAACGTGAGTTCTTCCGCAAAAGAACCCACGTGTGTGCCAATAACCTCAATTATGTGACTATTTGTTTTCATGACGACCATTTCGTCTAAATTCAGATAATAATATAGGAAATTATTTGAATTAATAAAAAAACATTCATGATTATCAGGAATCGCCAACAGTAATGAAGGTGAATGTTTTTTTTATGCTAATTCACCCACTCTCCTGTCTCTCCCTTAAAAAAGGGAGAGATGATTACCCTTCAATTCAGACAACTACAGGTTTTAAAAAATTTATTGTAACAGACAACTTTTTAATCGTCCTTCATGGCTTGCAGGCCTCAAAGAGATTCCTAAGGAAGAAGGATAAGAGGATGGGTTGAATACTTTTTCATGAAACTTTCATAAAAGAACAGTGCCGGTATTTGACACTGTTGAAATTGTTAGCCTACCAAGCAGTACGGCTGAAAATATATGGTGCTAATTGTACTTTTTTGTACTGTTTTCATGGCTTTGAAACAGTTACATGGTTTTTACAAATCCTATGCCAAAGCAACGAAATGGGGAAACTGGATTATTACAAAAATGTTATTATTACAAACTGAATTCTGAAAGGGTTTCAAGAAGCAGGTTAACTACATTGCTGACATTATGGTTAAAAACCTTAATAACTTCCTCCCATGTTACCGGCTCTTCTTCCGTTTTCCAGGAATCATAATCCGTGCTCATGGCTATTGCTGCATATGGAATTGCCAGTTCGTTTGCAAGAATGCACTCCGGCGCTACCGACATGTTAATGATATCGGCACCCCAAAGCCTGAACATGTGTGATTCGGCACGGGTTGAAAACCTGGG
>JAFGGF010000290.1 GCA_016930735.1 Prolixibacteraceae bacterium | reverse complement strand
GAAATTTCGTTTGAAGAATTGTATAGTCGTAATTTGAAAATAATGGACCTGACTGCAACAACACTGTGTATGGAAAATAAAATGCCGGTCCTGGTTTTTAATATGGATACTCCCGGCACACTAATAAAAGTAGCAAAAGGAGAAAAAGTAGGCTCATTTGTGTCATAAATACACTTTTTTTAAAGGATAAAGCGATTTTTCAAAATAAATTTTTTCATGTAAATGAAAAATTCCTATATTTGCTAACTATCTAATGTTAGTAAGTTTGTAATTTTAAATGCAGGAAGAAGCCGATTTTGTACTTGAACAATGTAAAGAACAGATGGAAGAGGCAATCAAACATCTGGAAAAAGAATTGGTTCATATTCGTGCAGGAATAGCTACTCCGGCAATGTTAGATGGCGTTCTGGTTGAATATTATGGAAGTATGACACCTTTAAATCAGGTATCGAATGTTGGTACACCTGATGCAAGGACCATTGCAATTCAGCCTTGGGAGAAAAAAATTATCCCTGATATTGAAAAAGCTATAATGGCAGCAAACCTTGGTTTTAATCCTGAAAATAACGGAGAAATAATCAGGATTAATATTCCGGTTTTAACCGAAGAAAGACGCAAAGACCTTGTAAAACAAGTACATAAGGAAGGTGAAGCTGCAAAAGTAAGTATCCGTACAGGAAGGAAAGATGCAAACGATAGCTTGAGGAAATTGCAAAAAGATGGGTTGTCAGAAGACCTTGAAAAAGATGCTGAAGCAAAAGTTCAGCAATTTACTGATGATTTTGTAAAAAAAATTAATATCTTAGTAGAGGCTAAAGAAAAAGATATTTTAACCATTTAATTGTTTCTAGTTTTCTGTTTTCTGAACATTGTTTAATTGTTTTCATGGCTTTGAGGCAGCTTGTTTAAGCTGCCTTTTTTTTTATGCTGATATTTTATTGACAATCCCGGTAAAAATTACCCTTATTATTTTAAACTCATAAACAATCATTTTAGTATTTTCGAAAGATTAAAACAATATTCCTTTATTTAGTTAAAAAGGAAAGAGAATAATAATTGGTCAGAAATAATTAAAAATCATTAATAGCAATATTATGAAAACACGATTTTACTTCTTGGTATTAGTTATTGTATTTGCTTGTTCTTCACCAACGGATACTCCTGAATTATTGAATACAGTTGATTTTCAAAAAACAGTAGATGGAAAACAGACAGATCTTTTTACCCTAAAAAATGAAAATGGAATGATAGCCCAAATAACAAATTACGGAGGTAAAATTGTTGACCTCTGGGTACCAGATAAAAACGGGAATTTGGGTGATGTTGTTACCGGCTATAATAATATAGACGAATACCTGGCATCGGGAGAAATTTACTTTGGTGCTTTGATCGGAAGATACGGGAACCGGATCGGGAATGCATCATTTCAGTTAAATGATACAGAATATAAGCTGGCGGCAAATAACGGTCCGAATAGCCTGCACGGTGGTGTAAAAGGTTTTAATGCTGTTGTCTGGGATGCTGCTCAACCTGACAATCAAACATTAATACTTACTTATTTATCACCCGATATGGAAGAAGGATTTCCAGGAAATCTGAATGTAAAAGTCCAATATACATTAACAAACAATAATGAACTTAAAATTGAATATTGGGCAACAACCGATAAACCAACGCCTGTTAACCTGACCTCACATTCATTTTTTAATTTGAAGGGTGAAGGCAACGGGACAATTAATGACCATTTATTGCAGATTAATGCTGACCTTTATACTCCTGTTGATGCCGGATTAATTCCTTATGGAGATCTTGTGGCTGTTGAAGGTACTCCAATGGATTTCCGGGAATTAACCGCAATTGGTGCAAGAGTAAATGAAGACTTTGAACAACTTAAATTTGGGAGTGGGTACGATCATAATTATGTAATTAATAAAGCTGAAAGTGGATTAATTCTTGCAGCCAGGGTTGTTGAACCAGTATCCGGAAGGACAATGGATGTTTACACAAATGAGCCGGGAATACAGTTTTACGGAGGAAATTTCCTGAACGGTAATGAAACCGGCAAATCAGGAAAACCTTACAATTTCAGGGATGCTTTCTGCCTGGAGACACAACATTTCCCCGATAGCCCGAATAAGGAAAACTTCCCTTCAACAATACTGAATCCGGGGCAGGAATATTATTCTGTTTGTATTTATAAATTTGGTGTGAATTAAAATTCAGGTTAAAATTAACTCAAGGTAAAGTTTTACCCTTATTATCCGTATCCCCATAACCAGATAATAGCCTTTATCTTGTATAAAAATTCCTATATTTGTACATTTTTTAAAATAAGGTATTCAATTGTTTCAGAATGAGTAATAAGTTTCAGGAATACAAAGAATTAAATCTCTCCGGAATAAATAAAGAGGTGTTGAAACGCTGGGAGGATGATGATACTTTTCATAAAAGTATAACAACCCGCGAAGGACATGAAACATTTGTATTTTATGAAGGGCCACCTTCGGCAAACGGAATGCCTGGAATTCACCATGTAATGGCAAGGACTATAAAAGATATTTTCTGCCGTTATAAAACAATGAAAGGCTATCGGGTACACCGAAAAGCCGGCTGGGACACACATGGTTTACCTGTTGAATTGAGCGTAGAAAAATCGTTGAATATTACCAAAGAAGACATTGGTGAAAAAATTTCAATTGAAGATTACAATAAAGCCTGCCGTACAGAGGTAATGAAATATACCCATGAGTGGGAGGAATTAACCCGAATAATGGGCTACTGGGTTAATATGGATGATCCCTACATTACTTATGATAACCGTTATATCGAATCGGTATGGTGGTTGCTGAAACAGATTTATGATAAAGGGCTGATGTATAAGGGTTATACAATCCAGCCTTATTCGCCGGCAGCCGGAACCGGTTTAAGTTCGCACGAATTAAACCAGCCTGGATGCTATCGCGATGTAAAAGATACAACGGCAGTTGCACAGTTTAAGGCAACCAGGAATAAAAGTTCAGAATTTTTATTTGAGAATGTTGATTCTGATATATATTTCCTGGCCTGGACAACAACTCCATGGACCTTGCCATCCAATACTGCATTGTGTGTTGGACCATCAATAAAATATGTAAAGATCAAAACCTTTAATCCATACACAGGAATCCCGGTTGTTTTAATTCTGGCTAAAGATTTATTACATACGTATTTAAATCCAAAAGATGAAGAATTGCCTTTCGAAGATTATAAACCCGGTGATAAAAAAGTACCTTTCCGGATTTTGAATGAATATTCAGGAAAGGATTTAAAGGGAGTAAATTACGAGCAGTTAATAAGTTGGGTAAAACCTGAAGGGAAAGCGTTTGAAGTTATTACCGGCGATTTTGTAACCACCGAAGATGGTACCGGAATCGTTCATATTGCACCCACTTTCGGGGCTGATGACGACAGGGTAGCCAAACAAAATAATATTGTCCCGCTTTTGGTTTTGGATAAAGACGGGAAAAAACAGCCGCTTGTCGACAAGAAAGGCCGATTCTTTAAAATTGAGAATATGGCTGAAGAATTTGTTTCAGGGTCAGTCGACGTGGAAAAATATAAACCGTATGCAGGGCGCTATGTTAAAAATGCCTACGATGTGAACCTGACTGAAAATGAAGACACAATAGATGTTGACATTGCCGTTATGTTAAAGCTTGAAAACAAAGCTTTTAAAATTGAAAAACACACCCACAATTACCCGCATTGCTGGAGGACCGATAAACCTGTTTTATATTATCCGCTTGATTCATGGTTTATAAAAACCACAGCAGTTAAAGATAGGCTGGTTGCACTGAATAATACCATTAACTGGAAACCGCAATCTACCGGAACCGGAAGGTTTGGCAACTGGCTCGAAAACCTGGTTGACTGGAACCTGAGCCGTTCACGTTTCTGGGGAACACCACTTCCAATCTGGAGGACTGAAGACGGTTCCGAAGAAATTTGTATTGGTTCTACCGAAGAATTGGTTGCAGAAATTGCTAGGTCAATTGAAGCCGGATTTATGGAAAAAAGTCCCTATGAAGGTTTTATACCAGGTAATAATACAAAAAGAAACTACGATTTAATCGACCTTCATAAACCATATATTGATCAGGTGGTACTTATTTCACCACAAGGTAAAAAAATGTTCAGGGAACCTGATCTGATTGATGTTTGGTTTGATTCGGGATCGATGCCTTATGCACAACGTCATTATCCGTTTGAAAGCCGCGAAAAATTCGGGGAAGTATTCCCGGCCGATTTTATTGCCGAAGGTGTTGACCAAACCCGGGGATGGTTTTTTACATTGCATGCAATAGCAACCATGGTTGATGAATCAGTTGCATTTAAAAATATTATTTCAAACGGGCTGGTACTCGATAAAAACGGTAATAAAATGTCAAAACGGCTGGGTAATGCCGTCGATCCGTTTGACACTATTGAAAAATACGGTTCCGATCCACTGCGCTGGTATATGATAACCAATGCCCAGCCCTGGGATAACCTGAAATTCGATATTGGTGGTGTGGAAGAAGTAAGGCGGAAATTTTTCGGGACTCTTTATAATACATATAACTTTTTTGCCCTTTATGCTAATGTTGACGGATTCATTTGCAAAGAAAAAGAAATTCCTGTCTCGGAACGACCTGAAATTGACCGCTGGATTATTTCTTTGTTGAATTCCCTGGTCAAAGAAGTTGGTGAGAGTTACGAAAATTATGAACCAACCAGGGCAGGGAGGGCAATTTCGGAATTTGTTACAGAAAATTTGAGTAACTGGTTTGTACGCTTAAGCAGGAAAAGATATTGGGGTGGTGAGTATGATTCTGATAAAATATCAGCATATCAGACCTTATATTCATGTTTAATAAATATTGCCAAGTTGATGGCTCCTGTTGCTCCGTTTTATGCCGACTTGTTATATTCTGATTTAAATAGTATCACCGGGAAGGAAGCAATGCAGAGTGTCCATCTTGCCGATTTTCCCGGATTTTCAGAAAATTTAATAGATAAAGAACTGGAAGAAAAAATGCAGATTGCCCAGAAAGCTTCATCCATGATTCTGGCACTCCGCAGGAAAGAAAAGTTAAAAGTAAGGCAGCCACTTTCAAAAATAATGATTCCTGTCCTGAACGATCATTTCAGGGAACAACTCGATTCAGTAAAAGATATTATACTAACGGAGGTGAATGTAAAAGATGTTGAATATTTGCATGATACTACCGGAATAATTAAAAAGAAAGTTAAACCTGATTTTAAAGCATTGGGGCCCAAATACGGGAAACTGATGAAATTTATTGCCGGTTCGGTAGCAAAATTTACACAGGACGATATTGCCGAAATTGAACTGAATGGTTTTAAAAAAATTGTTGCAGGCGAAGAAACCATTAACCTGTCAATAGAAGATGTTGAAATTGTAACTGAAGACATTCCCGGCTGGACCGTTGCATCGGAAGGTAACCTGACCATTGCTCTTGATATCAATGTTACTGAGAGCCTCAGGCAGGAAGGTATTGCCCGCGAACTGATAAATAAAATTCAGAATATCAGAAAAGAAAACAATTATGAAGTAACCGACAGGATCAGGCTGAAAATAGAAAGCAACAAGATACTTAATGAAGCAGTTGTTAATTTTAAGGATTATATTAGTAACCAGACCCTTGCCAATGAACTGAGCCTGGTTGACAATCTGGATGAAAAAGCTGCCAAAACTGTTGAAATTGACAGTGAATTAAATGTTTTGATCAGTGTTGAAAAATATAATTAGCAATTGTATGATATATGACCTGTATCAAAGTCTAAAAAAAATTATAAATTTAAGCGGGAAATCGATCCGTAAAACTTAAAAATGTTGGGACATGACTGAAAAAAACAGATATTCAGATACAGAACTGGCAGAATTCAAAGTAATTATTCTGTCTAAACTGGCAAAAGCTCAGGAAGATTATGAGATGTACAAAAATTCAATTACCCATGGCGACGGGAATGATACACAGGATACATCTCCAACTTTCAAAGTACTGGAAGAAGGTGCAGCAACCTTGTCGAAGGAAGAGGCTGGCAAACTTGCGCAACGGCAATTGAAATTTATTCAGCACTTGCAGGCAGCACTTGTCAGGATTGAAAATAAAACATATGGTATTTGCCGCGATACAGGAAGGTTAATTTCCAAAGAAAGGCTTCGCGCAGTTCCGCACGCTACACTTTGTATCGATGCTAAAAAAGGCCAGGCTTAAAAAATAAGGACAAATTCTAATATTTCTATACTTTTATTCCAACATTAAAGGATAGATTTCCAATATTTTCTGATGAAGAATTCAAAACTTTTTAAAGCACTTGTTATCATCATTTCCATTTTAATTGCCGACCAGGTTCTTAAATTTTGGGTAAAAACCCATATGTCATTGGGGCAGGAAATAAATGTAATCGGGAATTGGTTTACCATACTGTTTGTTGAAAACAACGGGATGGCTTTCGGCTTTGAGTTTGCAGGTGGATATGGTAAAATATTTCTGAGTGTTTTCCGAATTATTGCTGTTCTTGCAATTGGCTGGTACCTGATAAAACTTTCAAAACAGAACCTGCCAATGGGATTTATTGCGAGCATTGCATTAATTTTTGCAGGAGCTATCGGTAATATTATCGACAGTGCTTTTTATGGAATGATCTTCGATGAAAGTAACTATGGTAAAATTGCTTCCTTTTTACCTGAAAGCGGAGGGTACGCAGGCTTTTTACATGGGAAAGTTGTAGATATGTTTTATTTCCCGTTGTTTCACGGGCATTACCCCAAATGGTTATGGGGAGGAAGGGAATTTATATTCTTCAGACCTGTTTTTAATGTTGCCGATTCATGTATAACTATCGGAATTGCTTCGATTCTTTTATTTTACCGGAAACAATTCAATAAGCCGTTAAGCCAAAAAACGGAAGTTGAAGCCACAGAAGAGTTAAATACCGAGACAGAAAAAGTTTAGTTTTTAATCCTTTCTTATTAAAAGAAAATTAAAACCATTTTTAAATATTTACCTTTACTACTTGTATAAAATCCCATTGTAATGGAACAACTGGTAATTTATAATACTCTTCCACGAAAAAAAGAAGTTTTTAAACCTCTTGTTGAGGGAAATGTAGGTTTGTATGTTTGTGGTCCGACAGTTTACAGTGATTCACATTTAGGGCATGCACGTCCGAATATTACTTTTGATTTATTATTCCGTTTTTTATTGCACAAGGGATTTAAAGTCAGGTATGTCAGGAACATAACCGATGTAGGTCACCTCGAAGACGAAGTGGAAGGCACAGGTGAAGACCGGATAACCAAAAAAGCCAGGCTCGAAAAACTGGAACCCATGGAAGTTGTACAGAAATATATGAATACATTCCACCGGAATATGAATGCGCTGAATGTTTTGCCACCAAGCATTGAGCCCCGTGCATCAGGGCATATTTTAGAACAGATGCAAATGGTTGAAGAAATATTAAAAAACGGTTTTGCTTACGAGGCTGGAGGATCTGTTTATTTCGACGTTGAAAAATATAACAAAAAGTACAATTACGGAAAACTTTCAGGACGTAATCTTGACGATATTAGAACAAATACAAGGCAGTTGGACGGGCAGGATGAAAAGAAAAATCCTTTTGATTTTGCTTTATGGAAAAAAGCATCGCCTGAACATATAATGCGCTGGCCTTCAAAGTGGAGTGATGGTTTCCCGGGATGGCATCTTGAGTGTTCAGCAATGAGCACTAAATATCTGGGAGAGACCTTTGATATCCATGGAGGTGGAATGGATTTGACCTTTCCGCATCATGAATGTGAAGTGGCCCAGTCGACAGCAGCCCTTGGACATGAGACTGTCCGTTATTGGATGCATAACAATATGATCACAATCGATGGGCAGAAAATGGCCCGGTCGCTCGGGAATTTTATTACACTTGATGAGTTGTTTTCGGGAAACCATGAATTGCTCGAAAAAGCGTATTCTCCCATGACCATCCGGTTTTTTATACTACAGGCACATTACCGCAGTACGCTTGATTTTTCAAACGAAGCCCTGCAGGCTTCCGAAAAGGGTTTGGATCGTTTAATGAATGCTATTGAAACCCTTGATAACCTTCAGGTTTCAGAGGAATCAACTATCGATATTTTTTCTATAAAGGAAAAATGTTTTGCTGCCTTGAATGATGACCTGAACAGTCCGGTGGCAATTGCTCATTTATACGATGGTGTGAAAATGATCAATTCTATAAAAGCCGGAACGGAAAAGATCTCGGCTGATGACCTCGAAAAACTTAAATCGTTTTATAATACAATGGTTTTTGATATCCTGGGATTAAAAAAGGAAAAAGCAGATGCAGGAGCAAACGATTCAGTTTTAAACGGTGCAATTGAACTTTTATTAAAGTTAAGGACAGAAGCCAAAGTAAATAAAAACTGGGCAATGGCTGATAAAATCAGGGATGAACTCAACTCAATCGGGATAGAAATAAAAGACACAAAAGAAGGTTTTGAATGGTCATTAAAATAATACTCCATACTATTTACTAATAACTAAGAAAATGTTTTCAGGAATTGTAGAAGAATACGGAACTGTAACTGCCATAGAAAAAGATCAGGAAAATGTGCACTTTGTGTTAACCTGTTCATTTGCCGATGAGTTAAAAGTTGATCAGAGCTTGTCGCACAACGGGGTTTGTCTTACTGTGGTTTGGGTTGATAAAGCAGAAAAATTATATAAAGTAACAGCCATTAAGGAAACGCTGCTGAAATCAAATCTTGGATTGCTGAAAGTGGGTTCGAAAGTTAACCTTGAGCGAAGCATGATGATGAACGGCAGGCTCGACGGTCACATTGTGCAGGGCCATGTCGACCAGACTGCAGTTTGCGCGAAAGTGGAAGAAGCCGATGGCAGCTGGTATTATACTTTTAATTACGATTTCGACCTTGAAAAAGCAAAACAGGGTTACATGACTGTGGAAAAAGGATCGGTGACTGTGAATGGCGTTAGCCTGACTGTTGTCAATTCAAAAGACAATTCCTTTCAGGTTGCTATCATTCCTTTTACCTGGGAGGTAACTAATTTCCACACGTTTGAAGTTGGCTCGGTTGTAAATATTGAATTCGATATAATCGGGAAATATCTGAGTAAATTAAATTCATTTAACCTTTAAGGAAGCATATATCGATTTTGCCGACATCTGTTTTCAATTATGAACTTTTAAAAACAGTGCCTGTTATTGCTAAAAAATGGTTATCTTTTTTGTATGAATAGTACAGCGCTGATAACAGGGGCTTCAAAACGAATCGGCAAATCGCTGGCTGAACACCTGGCTGCCGGAGGTTGGAATGTTATTATCCATTTTAATTCTTCGGAAAAACCGGCAGGCGAATTGTTGTCTTTATTAAAAAAACAATATCCGGAGCAAAAATTTGAATCCATAAAAGCCAATCTTGTTAATTCAGTGGAGGTTGAAAATCTGATTCGGATAGTTTTAAATGATTTTGGCAATTTTAATTTACTGATAAATAATGCATCGGTTTTTAAATCAGGATATATTTTTGAAACAGGTTCGGAATTATGGGATTCTCAATTGAGTGTAAACCTGAAAGCTCCCTTTATCTTAATGCGCGATTTTAAAAACTATGTTGGGAGAGGGAATATCATTAATTTTGTTGATACAAGGATTACCACAAATAAATCAGATTTTGCCGCCTATTCTGTTTCAAAAAAGGCTTTGTGGGAATTAACAAAAATGGCAGCACTGGAATTTGCGCCTGATATCAGGGTAAATGCAATTGCTCCCGGAGTTACGCTGGCTCCTGAAGATAAAGATGAAAATTATTTGAATAAATTGGCAGAACAAATCCCGATGAGAAAGCCGGGAGGCATGGAGCCGATCCTGAAAAGCCTTGATTTTATTCTTGATAACGACCATTTGACTGGGCAATTATTATTTGCTGACGGAGGTGAAAACTTAGGAAAAAATAAATAAGAAACACATGGCTATAATTCGTGTAAAAAATTTATTAATAAGGACATATATCGGATTTAACCCAGAGGAACTGGTTAATAAACAGGATGTAATTATCAACCTCGAAATTGATGCGGATATTCCAAAAAATGCATTGGATTCAGACGAGCCGGACGGAATTTATGATTATAAAACTGTCACCAAGAATGTAATTTCTCTGGTTCAGGAAGGAAGGTTTAAACTGCTGGAAGTGTTGACTCAGAAAATCCTGGATCTTATTATGGAAGATAAAAAAGTAAAATGGGCAAGGGTTGAAGTGGATAAACCTCATGCACTCCGTTTTGCCGAATCTGTTTCAGTGGTAATGAAGGCTAAACAATGAATATTGCCATCATCGGAATAGGCTCCAATATCGATGCTGAGAAAAATATTCAGTTAATGCTGAAAATACTGGAGGAAGAAGTTGAAATTATCAGAGTTTCTTCGTTTAAAACAACCAAACCAATAGGTATTAAAAACCAACCTGATTTTACCAATGGTGTTGTAAAAATCAGTACAGGAATAACGCAAAGCGAATTAAAACAGCTTTTAAAAGGAATTGAAAATAGCCTGGGCAGAGATCGGTCCGAACCAAAATTTGGCCCCCGTACAATTGATCTCGATATTATTATCTGGAATGGAGAAATAGTAGATAAAGATTATTATACCCGTGAATTTATAAGGGAAAGCATTAAGGAACTTTAATAAAAATTATTATTCCCTGTTTTAACCCGATTCACTTCTTCCAATCTTTTAATAATACGGGAATTTATTATATTTTCGCGCTATTAATTCTGTCATCCGATAATTATGTGGGTTTGGGTTTCCCGTATTATTCTTAAAAACAAATTGCTCCTTCTTGTCCATTTGCTGGCTATTACAGTTTTTATGGGATATAAAGCGTTGCATGTAGAAATGTCATACGAACATGCCCAGCTCCTTCCCAGAAAAGATACAGCTTACGAGGATTATGACAAATTTGTGAATTTGTTTGGTGAAGAAGGAAACCTGATTGTAATTGCAATTGAAGACAAGGATTTTTTTACTTTAAATCATTTTAACAACTGGCGGCAGCTGTGTGATGATTTATCAGCAATTGAAGGCGTTGAAAATCTGATTTCGGTTTCAAACAGCTATAACCTTGTTAAAAATACCGAGGAAAAAAAGTTTGAAATAAAACAGATTTTTCCGGCGCAAATTGAAAGCCAGGAGGAACTCGACAGCCTATCACAGGTTTTTAAAAACCTGCCTTTTTATAAAAATCTGGTTTACAATGAGGAATCAGACTTTTATTTGGCGGCTATAACCGTCAATAAAGATAAAATGTTATCCAAAGAGCGGGAACAACTGGTTAAATCTGTTCAAAAAGTAAGCGCTGACTTTGAAAAAAAGATGGATGTAAAACTTCATTATTCAGGCCTGCCTTACATCCACGTTGTCAATACCATTAAAATAAAAAGAGAACTGTATATGTTCAGTTTTCTTGCACTGGCCATTTGTATAATTGTCCTGTTTATTTTTTTCCGTTCGGTTAAAGCTGTGCTGATTCCTGTATTGATAGTTCTGACAGGAGTTATCTGGGCTCTCGGAATGTTATCGGTTTTCGGTTATAAAATAACCCTGCTTACAGGTATGATCCCTCCTTTACTGATAGTAATAGGAATTCCCAACAGCATTTATATGCTCAACAAATTCCATCATGAGTTTTCGGCACATGGAAATAAAATAAAGGCATTGCAAAGAGTTATTATTAAAATCGGGAATGCTACGTTCCTTACCAATTTAACAACTGCTTCGGGTTTCGCAACTTTTGTCATTGTAAAAAGCGACATTCTCAGGCAGTTCGGAATAATAGCCTCTTTAAACATTATGGGGTTGTTTTTTCTTTCGCTTCTTTTAATTCCGATTATTTTCAGTTTTATTGAACCACCCTCTTCAAAAAATGTCAGCCATCTGAAAAATAAATTTGTTTCCGGAATAATCGAAAAAATTATTATTGTTACCCGTAATTACAGAAGATGGGTTTATATTTCAACCATTGCCATATTAGCAATAGGAGTCTATGGAATAACACTTATAAAAAGTTCGGGTTACATTGTTGATGACATTCCTGAAAGCGACCCTATTTATAAAGACCTGAAATTTTTCGAAACTAATTTTGAGGGGATCATGCCTCTTGAGATAATGATCGATACAAAAAAACCAAGGGGCGTAATGCAGTTGACCACTTTTAATAAAATAGATAAGCTCGAAAACGAACTTGCCGAAGTAAATGAATTATCACAACCATTATCACTTTTAAACCTTCTGAAATTCTCAAAGCAGGCATATTACAACGGGAATGAAAGATTTTACAGGGTGCCAAACAACCGGGAAAAGGATTTTATATTATCGTATGCTACCAAAGGCGCTGATAATATGGAATTGTTGCATTCGTTTATCGACAGTTCTCAACAGGTAACCCGTATCAGTATCAGGATGAAGGATGTTGGCTCTAAAAAAATGGAGCAACTTTATTCAGATTTTACAGCAAAAGTCGATTCAATTTTCCCAGCTGAAGATTATAACGTTACGATTACAGGTTCAAGTATTATATACTACAAGGGGACACAATACCTGTTAAAAAACCTGTTTACCAGCCTTGCACTTGCAATATTGCTGATTTCTTCTTTTATGGCCATAATGTTTTCTTCGTGGCGCATGGTAATTATGTCTCTGATACCCAATTTGCTACCACTTGTGTTTACAGCAGCCATTATGGGATTTACAGGAATCCCGATTAAAGCTTCTACGATCCTTGTATTTAGTGTCGCATTTGGGATTTCAGTTGATAATACGATTCATTTCCTTGCAAAATACAGGCAGGAATTAAAAGTAACCAACTGGGATATCAGAAGGTCTGTTATCCTGGCGCTGCGCGAAACAGGGGTCAGTATGCTTTATACATCGGTGGTGCTGTTTTTCGGTTTTGGGATTTTCAGTATTTCCAACTTTGGCGGCACGGTTGCAATGGGGGTACTGGTTTCACTTACACTTCTTGTTGCTGTTATGTCAAACCTGATTTTATTGCCATCTTTACTAACAGGACTGGAAAAAATAACCACAACTCAAATGTTTGAAGAGCCTTTGCTTCACATTTATGATGAAGAGGAAGATATTGAACTGGAAGAACTTAAAATTAAAGGCGAACCGGAAAATAATATATAATGTTAACGTTATCCGAAATTCAGCAGATTATCAGTTCTGAAGTTGAAAAAGAATCTGAAAAGTTAGCAAAAACGCAGCCAAAAAACCTGTACCTTCCTGTAATTTATATCCTTAGGTTAAAAGGGAAAAAATTACGCCCCTCACTGGTTTTGCTGAGTTATAATTTGTTTTCTGAAGAAATTGAAAAGGCCATTCCGGCAGCATTGGCGGTTGAAGTTTTTCATAATTTCACACTACTCCACGATGATATTATGGATAAGGCTGAGATTCGAAGAAACAAGGCAACTGTCCATGAAAAATTCGGAGAAAATTCAGCCATTTTATCAGGCGATGTGATGGCTTTTGTTTCTTTTCGTTATCTCCTGAAAAGCACGACCGTCAGGATAAAGGAATTACTCGATTTGTTCTCAACAACAGCCATAGAAGTTTGCGAAGGGCAACAATTTGATATGGATTTTGAAACACGGTTTGATGTTTCAGAAGAGGAATATTTAAACATGATAAGGTTAAAAACTGCTGTGCTTTTAGCTTGTAGCCTGAAATTGGGTGCAATTATTGCCGGTGCCGGAAACAATAATGCCAACGACCTGTATAAATTCGGAATTAACCTCGGAATGGCTTTTCAGTTACAGGATGACCTTTTGGATACTTATGGTGATGAAGATAAATTCGGGAAAAAAATCGGGGGAGATATCGTATCCAATAAAAAAACTTTCCTTTTGATCAAAGCCCTTGAGCTGGCAGATCCGGACAAAAGAAACAAACTACAGGAATGGATAAAAAAAGCTGATTTTAACCCTCTTGAAAAAATAAATTTTATTAAATCGGTTTATAATGATTTGCAACTGGAAGGACTGATAAAGCGAAAAATAGTTGCATATTACAGAAAGGCTGAAGAATCTTTAAATTCGGTTGCAGTTGAAAAAAACAGGAAAAAACAACTTTTTCATCTTATGGAAACCATGATAAACAGGGATTATTGATTTAAGTTTAAATCTTCCCTAAAATAGGCTGTTTTTATTGTATAAATGTAAAACAATATTAAATTTGTTGAGCTTGTAAAAAAACAGCAAATTTCTGTAATAACCGAAATAAAAATCAGATTTAAATGGCTCAGAATATTGGTAAAGTATTACAGGTAATCGGACCGGTTGTTGATGTTAGTTTTAATCGCGAAGGCTCTGAATTACCTGCAATTTATGATGCTTTGGAAATAACCCGCAGCAATGGTGCAAAATTAATAATCGAATGTCAGCAACATATCGGAGAAAATACCATCCGCTGTGTTGCAATGGATTCGACCGATGGTTTAAAACGGGGAATGGATGTAGTTGCTACCGGAAGCCCGATAATAATGCCAAAAGGTGAAGCTGTCCTTGGCAGGTTGTTAAATGTTACCGGAGATGCGGTTGATGGTTTGGAAAACCTTCCCAAAGACGGATTAAATATTCATAATGAGCCCCCGAAATTCGAAGATTTAACAACTGAAACTGAAGTACTTTTTACAGGGATCAAAGTTATCGATCTGATAGAACCTTATGCAAAAGGTGGTAAGATCGGATTGTTTGGCGGTGCCGGTGTTGGGAAAACAGTTTTGATCCAGGAATTGATCAACAATATTGCCCTTGCACACAGCGGGCTTTCAGTATTTGCCGGTGTTGGTGAACGTACCCGTGAAGGGAATGACCTGCTCAGGGAAATGATTGAAGCCGACATTGTTGATTACGGGAAAGAGTTTAAAGAATCGATGGAAAAAGGAAGCTGGGATCTTTCAAAAGTAAAACCTGAATCAATAAAAAAATCAAAACTTGCGTTGGTATTCGGGCAGATGAATGAACCACCGGGTGCACGTGCACGTGTTGCACTTTCCGGGCTGACCGTTGCTGAAAGTTTACGTGATGGCGATGGAAGTACCGGTGGTGGCCGTGACATCCTTTTCTTTGTTGACAACGTATTCCGTTTTACCCAGGCAGGATCTGAAGTGTCTGCTTTGCTTGGGCGTATGCCTTCAGCTGTAGGGTATCAGCCAACTTTGGCAACCGAAATGGGTATCATGCAGGAAAGGATTACTTCAACCAAAAACGGTTCAATTACTTCGGTTCAGGCGGTTTATGTACCTGCCGATGACTTGACAGACCCTGCTCCGGCTACAACTTTTGCCCACCTTGATGCAACAACCGTCTTGAGCCGTAAAATTTCCGAATTAGGTATTTACCCGGCTGTTGACCCGTTGGATTCAACTTCAAGGATTCTTACTCCTGAAATTGTTGGAGACGAGCATTATAACTGTGCACAAAGGGTAATTAACCTTTTACAACGATATAAAGAACTGCAGGACATTATTGCAATCCTTGGTATGGATGAACTTTCAGAAGAAGATAAACTGGTTGTTCACCGCGCAAGGCGTGTACAACGGTTCCTTTCTCAGCCTTTCTTTGTTGCGTCACAATTTACCGGTCTTGAAGGGCAGCTGGTTTCCATTGAAGATACCATCAAAGGCTTTAATATGATAATGGATGGCGAGGTTGACCAGTATCCTGAAGCTGCATTTAACCTGGTTGGTACAATTGAACAGGCTATTGAAAAAGGAGAAAGACTTATTTCAGGTAATTAATTCTGAAAATATTTTTTATGTTTCTTGAAATAATTACACCAGATAAAAAAATATTCAACGGCGAAGTAAAACTTGTACAACTTCCCGGGTCAAAAGGTGCTTTTGAAATCCTGAGTAAGCATGCACCTATAATTTCGACTCTCGACAAAGGAGTTATAAAAGTTATAGAAACAAACGGGAAAGAGCATCATTTTGAAGTAGATGGAGGAGTAATTGAAAATAAAGCCAATAAAATTATTGTGCTTGTCGAATCTGCTTAAAAATTTTATAAGATGATATACAACCCTGAGAACTTCGGTTTTCAGGGTTTTTTATTTAACCGAATGTTTGGAATATCTTCTGTTATATTTACATTTATAAAAACATTATGAGTTAAGTGGATCCAAAAATCAAATATCTGGTAATCCGATTAAGTTCAATAGGCGATATTGTATTAACTACTCCTGTTGTGCGCTGCCTGAAACAACAGGTTGATGACGCTGAAGTTCATTTTGTTACCAAAGAGAAATTTGCCGGAATTGTAAAAGCAAATCCCTATATAACAAAAACTTTTACACTTAAGGAAAAATTGTCTGATCTGCTTGATGAACTGGAAAAGGAACAATTTGATTACATAATCGACCTGCATCAGAATATTCGGAGTAACCGGATAAAGAGCAGGCTGAGAATTCCGGCTTTTTCATTTAATAAACTGAATTATCAGAAATGGCTGGTTGTAAACTTTAAAGTCAATAAGTTACCCAATCAGCATATTGTTGACCGTTACCTCGGAACTTTATCGGTTTTCGATGTAAAAAACGACCAAAAAGGATTGGATTTTTTTATTCCTGAAAATGAACAGTTTAATTTTCAAAAATTAGGTGGTAGATTCAATGACGGTTATGTTGCATTTGTACTGGCGGGAACTTACTATACAAAAAAACTGCCTTCTGAAAAAATAATTGGGATTTGTAAAAACACCGACAAACCTGTTCTTTTACTCGGAGGAAAAAAAGAGCAGAATGTGGGGGATTTGGTTGCTTCAGAAGATATTGAAAGGATAATTAACCTGTGTGGCAAAACATCTTTGAGTGAATCGGCCGACCTTGTCAAAAATGCACGGATAGTATTAACAAACGATACCGGATTAATGCATATTGCAGCTGCATATAAAAAGAAAATTTTATCGTTTTGGGGGAATACGATCCCTGAATTTGGCATGGTTCCGTATCTGCCTGATCCTGTTTCAAAAATTATGGAAATCAAAAATCTGAAATGCCGCCCCTGTTCAAAACTGGGGTATGAAAAATGCCCGAAAAAACATTTCCGGTGTATGATGGAAATAAATATCCGGGAAGTGGTTTCCTGGATTGAAAAGAATTTTTAATTGCCCATTCCCATAAGCATTCCGCCAAAATACGGAATCAGCCAGATTAACCAGACAAACAGGCTGTAACGATGAAATTTTATCCTTAGCTCTTTATTATCTTTTTTTACAACAACCGTTGCCCAGATCGCATGTGCCAGCATCAGCCACAATGCTATCTGCCCGGTTAGTGTGTGCATATCCAGCAGGATAAAAGGTTTGGTAGCCAGGAAATGCATCGCCGTGGTTCCAGATACATCAAAAGTAAAACCAATCCAGAAGGTTATAACATGCCACTTCTTTAAATATTTAGAAATGCGTTCTGCCCAGATTCCCAATGAGTAAAAAATAAGGGCCAGGGTTATTGTTACAGATGAAAAAAGCAATAGAAATGACATAAATTATTTTTATTAAACAATTTAAATATAACTTTTTTCACATTGATAGTTTAAAAGAAACATTCTGGTATTAAAATAAAAATTAATTTGGTGTGGCAATATAATTTTTAACTTGGGATTAATAAAATAAAGGGCGCAACATTAAAACGATGCGCCCTTCTTTTTTACCTCCTCTCTTAATTCTCTATAACCTTTCTTAAGAATATTTTTAACAGGTATTTTTCAGGAATGACAAAATGCCTTAACAGAATAAAATTATCACCTGGCAACATCATACTTACATTCCTCATTCTTATATAAGGCTGAAAACTATAACTTTGCCAGTCGTTAATAAATGCCGAATTATAAAACTGAGGTTGAACAATTTCAGAAATTATAATAATTATTTTATTTTGACTAAGCGATATTTTCAGGGAACTGTCCCAAAACATTTCCGAGAATAAAGAAATTTCAATTTGCCCTTTTCTGTTATTAACCAGATAATCGACAATTTTAATATCAGAAGCGTTTTTTTCATCATTAAAATAACCATGATCCAACTGTAAATCAGTTAACGGTTTGTTTATTGTTGTTTTCATTTTAATATTTTTTGAGTAAATAATTTAATTCCTGAATAACAAAATCAATGGTTTAAACATTTTCAACCGGGTTTAACCGATTGTTCAAATAAAAATCTGAAATGATTATCTGAACCGAAAATGTTCAGGAAAAAAACACTGGGGGAGGGAGGTCAATAAGTGTCTTTACTTTGGGTGAAAGAAACGGGAAAACAATATTTTTAAAATTGTTTTTTATATGTGAATGCAATGGATATAAAACATCAGGATGGCAGAAAACAAGAAGATCAATCATAAAAATGTCATTACTATCCAGGCTGTCATCTGTATTTTCTATTATTGCCGGCTGAAAAAGGTCGGATTGGAATGAAACCAGTTTAACCAATGGAGGCATATAACCCTCTGAGCTTTCCTGTGCAGTGCTTTTGCCTGCAAAAAAAACAATCGTCAGAATTAATATACCGGTTAAATGTTTCATTTTAAAGAATAGTAATTTCACAATATCCGCCATTTACTTTTCTAATATCAGAGGAATTTGATTCCGGTCTGATATCAATTTTCATTTTTGAAGCAACAATGGTAAAAATAATAAATAAAAGACGATTGTGTCCTTAATCAATGTTAATAAGAGCCTGGCAATGTTTAATTTTCGTTAAAATACATGGTATTTTTTAATCCTTTTCATAATGGATTAAACAGAAACTTATCATTGAAATAAATCAATAACTTTTACCTTGTTCATTAATCATGGGAACAAACCTCACCGGTAGGACATTCCGCTGCCTGATTTTGCCTTTTTTCTTTTCAAGTAAAACAAGGTTTTGAGCAAATCCGGTACCCACCGGAATGATCATTTTCCCTCTTTCAGCTAATTGTTCCTTTAAAGGTTCCGGGATATGTTTAGGTGAACAGGTAACTATTATGGCATCATAAGGTGCATGTTCGGGCCAGCCCAGGTAGCCGTCACCGTGTTTTACAAAAATGTTGTTATACCCCAGTTCCTGAAAAAGAGTTTTGGCATCATTTGCTAAGGTTTCAAATATTTCTACTGTAAAAACCGAATCGCAAAGCTGAGCTAAAATGGCAGCCTGATAACCTGACCCTGTGCCGATTTCCAATACTTTGTCATCCTTTTCCAACGCCAGTTGCTCTGTCATAAATGCCACAACGTATGGTTGTGAGATGGTTTGCCCTTCTTTGATCATCAGGGGAAAATCTCCATAAGCCTGTTCCCTGTATTCCGGTAAAACAAATTTGTGACGTTCAACTTCCAGAAATGCATCCAACACCTTCCGATCTGAAATTCCTCTTGATTTAAGTTGCTGCTGTATCATTTTTTCTTTCTGAATCTGGAATTTTTCTTTCTGTTGCCATATAGCACCCATCTGAATGATTCCGTAAAAAATTAACATTATAAAGAAAGTTATTGAATTTTTTGGTTTCAAATCTGATAAATCTGACAACTTCATTTTTTTGTTTTTAATAAAATCATACGGCAAATAATAAAGAGAGTTATTATGGATCATATCGATATTAATTATTTTATAAGTAAAACTTTGACAATGAGGTATTGCATCTTTCATTAAAGTGGCTTAACTTGCATTGCTTTCAACATATAGCCTTTTTAACATGAAGTTTGTTTTTATTGCATTCACTGTTTTCTTCCTGACTTTAAATGTAAATGCGCAATTCAGTGAAAACTTTCTGTTTAAATCCGAATCCTATTCATTCCCTTATAATTTAAAGAAGGCTGATGTAAAATATAATTTGTCAGGCAGGTTAACTGAAGTTTCAGGATTGAGCTTTTACAAAGAAAACCTGTTAACTCTGGTTCAGGATGAGAAAGGGAATGTCTATTTTTTTGATACTGAAAAAGAAAAAATCACTGATAAAATTGATTTTGCAAATGATGGTGATTACGAAGGAGTTGAGGTAGTTGGTGATGAAATATGGGTATTAAAAAGCAATGGCATACTTTTCAGGATAAAAAATCCTGAAAAAGAAAAATCGTTGGATGTTAAGGATTATGATACTGATTTAAACAAGAGAAACGATACTGAGGGGCTCGCTTTTGACCGTAAAAACAACAGGCTTTTAGTTGCCTGCAAAGGATTTCCTTTTATCAACAGCGAAAAAGGGGAAGGCATCAGGGCCGTTTATTCCTTTGATCTGGATAAAAAAAAGTTGTCTGATAAACCTGTTATTGAAATAGACATTGAAAAAATTAAAGAACTCAGGAAACTGAATGTGGCCGCCAAATTGGGAATTAAACTGCTTAAATTGTTTAATCCTTCAAAAGGAGATATTACTTTTCAGCCATCCGGGATTGCAATTCACCCCGAAACCGGGAATATTTATATTCTTGCTTCAACCGGGAACCTGCTTTTGGTTTGTGATGAAAAAGGGAATTTCCTGGCTGTAGTAAAATTAAATTCAGGGTTATTCAACCAACCTGAAGGAATTTGTTTTGACCCGGATGGAAACCTTTATATTTCGAATGAAGGTGAAGAGTTTGCTGCAACTTTACTGAAATTTAAACCAAAAAATAAAACCAGGTAAAATGTTGTTAAAAAAATTTTTAATCCTCTTTTTTTGTATCGTTACACTTTCTGTTTATTCACAAAAAGTAGTCTACAGCCCTGATGTAAAAGGATGGGAAAATGAGGTTCCTGAAAATGACTCTGGATTACTTTATTCTGTTTTTCTGATCGGTGACCTGAAATATCCATCATCTGAAAATGTGGTGCTCAAGCTTCTTCAGAAAAAACTTGGTCAACAAACCAAACAATCTGCACTTGTTGTTTTAGGAGATATTGTATATCCGTACGGACTACCTGATAAAGATGATGATGATTACCAGCCGAATGCCGATACTTTGGTGAACATACTAAAAACAGTTAAAGATTTTAAGGGAGAAATTGTTTTTATTCCGGGAAATCATGACTGGGAAAACGGGAAAAGTGAAGGTTGGGACAGAGTAAAAAACGAAGAAAAATTTATTGAAAAATACCTCGACAGGGGAAATACCTTTTTGCCCGACAAAGGCCGTCCGGGACCGGTTGAAGTAAATCTGACTGAAGATATAACACTGGTTGTATTCGACTCTCAATGGTGGTTCCATCAATTTGAAAAACCAACAGGAGGAAGCGATGAAGAAGAAATAAATGCTGCCGGCCTGCTTGTCGAAATTCAGGATATTTTAAGGAGGAATAAAAATAAAAAAGTCATATTTGCCACGCACCATCCTTTGCACAGTGTGGGAGTACATGGGGGGAATTTCCCTGCTTATTCACTCCTTTTCCCGTTTATGATGAAAAATAAAAACGCAGTCATTCCTGCGCCCGGTTTTATTTATACTTCATACCGAAAGTACTTTGGCACGATTCAGGATATGGCAAATCCGGAGTACAAAATCTATACTGAAAACCTGGAAGATCAGTTTAAGGAATTTCCCAACCTGATATTTGCTGCCGGGCACGAACATAACCTGCAATATGTAGAAAAAGATAGTCTGCATCAAATAATCAGTGGAGGAGGAGGTGAAGCAACCTATATTGCCAAAAAGGAAAATAAGACTGATTTCGCGGCTCAAAGCACCGGCTTTTCAGTATTAAAGTTCTATAACAATGGCGATGTTTGGGTAGAGTTTTTAAGCCCCGATGAAACAGGTGAAGGAAAGCTGCTTTTCAGAAAAAAACTTTTTAATAAGCCGGTTTATAATGAAGAACAGGAAAAACAGGAATTAAGCCTGATTAATTTTAACGATAGTGTAGTAAATACGAAGTTAAGCGATAAGTACAAAGCAGGTAAACTCCACCGGTTTCTGATGGGCGACAATTACAGGGATGTCTGGGATACTGAAATTGATTTCCCGGTTTTTGATATCGGTACAGAAAAGGGAGGGCTTAAAATTCTGAGCAGAGGAGGAGGCCAGCAAACAAAATCATTCAGGTTAAGAAATAAGGAAACAAAAAAACAATATGTTTTAAGGTCGGTTAATAAAGATGTATTTAAAATCTTACCCGATTTTCTAAGAAATACCGTTGCTTACGATTTGATTCAGGATGGTATTTCAGCATCACATCCGTTTGCAGCCATTACAGTCCCGAAGATGGCAGATGCAATCGGAGTTTTGCACACAAATCCGAAATATGTCTGGATGCCCGACGATCCGCGTTTTGGAATTTATCAGGAAGACCTGGCAAACGGGATTTTTCTTTTCGAGGAACGTGCAACCGGATACTGGGAAGGCCTCAATAGTTTTGGAAATTCAAAGGAAATAATCAGCACCGATGATGCTCTTGAAAATATTTGGACAAAACAGGACCACAAAATTGATCAGGACCAGGTATTAAAATCACGGATTTTTGATTTATTCATTAACGACTGGGACCGGCATGACGACCAGTGGAGGTGGGCAACTTATAAAGAAGATGATAAAATCTTTTACCGTCCAATCCCTCGCGACCGCGATCAGCCCTATTTTGTGAATCAGGGAATTATTCCATGGATTGCCAGCCGAAAATGGATCAATCCACAGGTACAGGGTTTTGATTATGACTCAAAAAATATCAGTGGTCTGATCGACAATGCACGGTATTTTGACCGTACTTTCCTGAACGAACCTGACCTGGACAAATGGATGGAAACAGCTGAGTTTATCAAAACTCATATTACCGATTCTGTGATCCATTCTGCAATTAGCGAATTTCCTCCCGAAATATATAAGTTAACTGGAGCGAAAATCGAAGATATTTTAAAAGCCAGGAGGGAAAAACTCAGTGATTTTGCCCGTGAACATTACATGTATATTTCGAGAACTGTTGATGTGGTCGGCACAAACGACCGGGAGTTTTTTGAAGCCGACCGGAAAGAAAACGGCGATGTTGAAGTTACGGTAACTGAACTGAGCGATAAAAAAGCAAAATTGAAAGATGAAATGTACCACCGGATTTTCCGTTATGGTGAAACAAAAGAAAACAGGCTTTACGGTCTGAGCGAAGAGGATCAGTTTGAAATTACAGGAAATAGCAACAAAGGAATTAAAATCAGGGTAATTGCCGGGAAGGGGAAAGATGAAATTTCAGATAAATCAAGAGTAAAAGGATTATCGAAAAAGACTTTGATCTACGACAGGAATAACAAAAAGAATTCAATAAAAAAAGGTCCGGAAACACGTTTGAAACTTGCTGATAAAAAATGGGTAAACCGTTATGAACGCATGCAGTTCAGGCCAAATAAAACAATGCCTTTGGCAAGTGCAGGTTTTAATATTGATGATGGTTTTTATCTGGGAGCCGGATTTTTTAACCAAAGGTATAACTTCCGTGATTCCACCTACCACAAGGTTCATTTTAACTATGCTTTTGAAACAGGGGCTTTTGCTGCTTTTTACAATGGATTGTATAGTTCAGTCTCGCAGCACTTTGATTTGCTTCTGGATGTGGAAGCCAGTTTCCCAAGGAATGTTGAGAACTTTTTTGGATTTGGGAATGAATCAGAAAGGTTGGTTGCCAGTAAAGAATATTACCGGATGAGGTACGAGTTCATTGGGATCAATCCAAAATTACAGTTTTATATCGGCAGGAATGTGAGCTACTCTATGGGAGCTTTTTACCAATATTATAATGTAACAGATACAACCGGCAGGTTTGTGTCAACCCTTTATCCGGAGGCATTTAAAAGTCACCATTATGCCGGTTTAAATGCTGATTTGATGGTTGATACCCGCGATAATCCTATTCTGCCAAAACGAGGAATTTACTGGGCAAATCAGGTAGCCGATTTTTACAAGTTAGGAGAAAATAACAATAACTTTTTTAAAGCACAATCTGATATCAGTTTCTATTTAAGTTTCAGGAAAGATCCAAGGGTAGTGCTTGCATTACGGGCTGGAGGCGCAGTTAACTTTGGCGATTATGAATTTTACAATGCCAATTACCTGGGAGGGAAAACCAATATTCGTGGACTTTACAGCAACCGGTATGCAGGCGATAAGTCATTTTATCAGAATACAGAATTGAGAATTAAACTGACAAACCTGAGAAGTTATATTTTTAACGGGCAACTGGGTTTGCTGGTATTTAACGATGTAGGCCGTGTTTGGTACAAAAATGAAAAATCGAAGGAATGGCACCGGGGAACGGGTGTTGGACTGTGGCTCACTCCATTCGACTTTACAGCCATTTCGGCAACATATAATTTTGCCAGTGAAGAAAACTCCTTTGGATTTACTTTCAGCTTTATGTATTGAAAAATACTAATTCTTGAAAAACAAAGTTATTTAGCTAATTTAGAAGACAATAAATAGATACAGGATGAGTAAAATAAATGCATCGGTTTTACAGGAAGCTGAAAAATTCGTTTCAAGCTTTCTTGAACAAAAACTTTCTGAGGATATTATTTTTCACACATTTGAACACGCAGGGGATATTGTAAAAAATGCTGAATTTATTGGTAATCATTCAGGGTTGAATGAAGATCAGATGAATATGGTTAAGCTGAGCGCCCTTTTTCACGATGTCGGATATGTATTCCAGGATATCGACCATGAAAGTAAAAGTGCTGAAACAGCCCGTGAATTTTTGTCTTCGAAAGGAATTGATGAAGATCAGATAAAAAAAGTGGAAGGCTGTATTCTTGCAACAAAAGTCCCGCAAAATCCACAGGATGAAATATCAAAGGTTTTATGCGATGCCGACCTGATGCATTTTGCTACGGGAGAGTACTTTGAGAAAGCCGAAAAACTCCGTAAGGAATGGAAAAGAACCGGATTGTATGATTTTAATAAAAAAGATTTTAATCTGAATTCGATCGGATTTTTTAAGAAACACCATTATCATACCGAATACGGAAAAACAGTTTTGGAGGAGAATAAGAAAAAAACATTGGAACAATTAAATGAAAATATCAAAATGCACAAAGAGAAAAAAAATAAAAAGGAAGGCAAAAAAGACAAAGAAAACAAGAAGCTAAAGGGTTATTCAAGAGGTGTGGAATCGATGTTCCGGTTAACTGCCCGCAACCAGATCAGCCT
>JAFGGF010000289.1 GCA_016930735.1 Prolixibacteraceae bacterium | reverse complement strand
GTATAGGACAGGTTAAAATTGAATCCTTTGGAGGAATTGACCCTTGCCTGGAGCTCAGCACCAAAAGCCCTGCCCTCAGAAACAGAACGAACTTCTTCATCTCCTACAACACCGTAATCGGCTCCCTTGTTAGCCAGGCTTATCGAATCTTTTACCGAAAAAGGGTAGTTTGAATATATTTTTGTAAATCCTTCAACAGAAATTAATACTTCCTGTAAAGGCCTGTATTCGATCCCCCCTATCAGGTGATCGGCCTGGATATATTTTAAACCGTTCTTTTTATTGATCAGTTCATCCTCAAGTTTAAATCCAAGCGTTGTGTACGATGGAAGCTGATAATACCTTCCTGAATTAAAATTCAGAGTCCATTTATCTGTTAGCAGATAAGATGCAGAAATCCTGGGTGAAAACTGATCCCACAATTTCGACATGCTTTCAGAATAGTTGTTGGCATCAACACGGATTCCCAGGGAAAGAGATAACCTTTCATTAAAAAAATTCTTACTTGCCTGTGCAAATATACCCCATTTGACAAAACTTAAATCAGTATTGTATTTTATATTCAGAATCCCTTCATTATAGTATCTGTTTTGTATTGTTGAGTTGGTATATGTTACAAAATCAAGGTTTGCTCCTGCATTAAATTTCCAGTCATCCAGTCTTGTGGTATTTTCAAAGCGAAATTTGTTTTCGATTTCTTCGGAATTGTAATCCAGTATTTTATTTTCTTCAGAGCTGTCGTCGTTTTCAAAATATTTGTAAGCCTGATTATTCAGATGGCTTCTGCTTGCAACCAATGTCTGGTAACTATTGTCTCGAAAATGTTTGTAAACTGCACCAAAAGTATAACTCCATTGTTCATTCACAGGGATTTGACTCAGGATATACTTTTGCTGGTCATCCGGATTTTTAATATCCAGATTCAGGTCGAAGAGGTCGATAGCACCAAGTCCAACCAAAGTAAGTTCGTTTTTATTATCAAAGCGTGTCTTTGATTTAAATTGTATGTCATTAAATGTAGGAAGGAAAGGCAATTCAATCAGGCTGAATAAAAGCTGAAGGTACGAACGTCTGGCAGAAACAATAAAGGTTGTTTTTTCACCAACCGGACCATCAAAGGTTGCCGAAACTTCAGATGCTCCTAATGATCCCCGGAACCTCAGGTTTTCATCGTTCCCGTCAACCTGGTTGAATTCCAGTACTCCGCTCAGGGCATTTCCCCTGTTTGCAGGGAAGGCTCCTGAATAATAATTTACCTCGCGGAGGAAGTCTGCATTGATAACTCCAACCGGGCCACCGGAGGCTCCCTGGGTAGAGAAATGGTTAATAAACGGAACTTCTACTCCATCTAAATAAAACCGGCTTTCAGACGGGCCACCACCTCGGATAATTACATCATTCCGGTAGGCTGGTGTAGATTGTACACCTGCAAATGACTGGATCACGCGCGAAATATCGCGGTTTGCTCCAGGGCTCTTTTCAATCTCCTGAATTCCAATGGTTTTTAACGAAACCGGGCTTTCTTCAGTTTTCCGGAAAGGAGAAGCCGTAACCTGAACTTCATCAATTTCAGTTTGTGTCTGCTCAAGCTGTAATTCTACATATCCGGGTTTGGCATTGTTTATTTCAATTTCAGAAGAAATTGCTTTTTTGTAACCAATAAATGATGCTTCAAGCCTGATAAAACCAGGTTTAAGCCCGGTCAATTGAAAATTACCATCCATGTCGGTAACGGCTCCTGTCGAAGTTCCCGAAACAATAATATTAACAAAAGGCAAGGGCTCATTGCTTACTGCATCTGTCACTCTTCCTTTCAACGTCGCTTCCTGTGCTATCAGGCTAATTGGAAATATAAATAAAATTATGGCTGTTACTATTTTCATGGCTTATTTAAGTCTGATAATGATTTTTTCGGCTATCTCTTTTGCAGTTGTTAAGGTGGTTAAATCAGTGAATAATTTTCCGTTTTCTCCTGAAGGATGGCTGTGTCCTATTGGATTAAGAAAATATTCTTCTTCAGGATTATCCGGATCAATAGTAACTGAATAAACAAGGGCTGGTTGTAACGATGTAAAATAATCCTTATTGTCGGGAAATTTTGAATTACTCCAGAATTGATTTGAATCCCATGGCTGGTTAATTTCCATTAACAACCTGAATTTTCCTTCCGGTTGATTTTTGAATCCGGTTTCCAACCTGAAATTACCCAGGGGAGTTGCGGATGTCAATGCATCAGGGACAGGTGTTTCATGTGAAGGAATATATAAACCATCCGGTGCTTTAATTCCCCTTTTGTGAGCCCAGTAAGGAAGCGTTGCCGGGCGGCGGGCTTCTCCCGGTTTATTGTCCCATTTACCTGGAGAAAGCTCACCATGCCCAAATTTCCCAGTTCCTACAAATCTGGTTACATAAAGAGTTTCCAAATAATTTCCTTCTAAATCTTCTGTCCAGAAAACAATGCAGGGGTGATTAAAATATTTTCCTTTCTGAAAATCAATTTCCAGAGGGTGATCTGAATCAAGTCCTTTTAATTCAATATTTTCATATTGAACCGGAATATTTCTGTCTGAAGTACATGCTATCAGAATGACCAGAAAAAGGCTAAAATATTTCATGATTTTTGTTTAATTATATTTTTTAATCTTTAAACACAAAAATAATTAATTGGTTCATTATTGATGATAGTTTTTTATATTCGTAATAAATCTGAAAACAGAAATCAATAAGATTATGAGGGTAATTATTCAAAGAGTCACTGAAGCTTCTGTTAAAGTAGAAGATTCAATCGTTTCATCTATAAAACAAGGCATGCTGATTTTGTTGGGGATTGAAGAAGCAGACTCCAATGAAGACATAGAATGGCTCGTAAAAAAAATAATCAACCTGAGAATTTTTGATGATGATAATGGAGTTATGAACCTGTCGGTTTTGGATGTGGAAGGAGAGATCCTGATTGTCAGTCAGTTTACACTTCATGCAAATATTAAAAAGGGCAACCGCCCATCCTACATCAGGGCCGCCCGTCCTGAAATTGCCATTCCGATGTATGAAAAATTTATTTCAGAGGTTGAAACAGCTACGGGTAAAAAACCGGGAACAGGAAAATTTGGAGCGATGATGGATGTTTCGTTGGTAAATGACGGACCTGTTACTATTATTATTGATTCGAAAAATAAAGAATTTTAAAAACAATTTGTTGATAATGAAATCAGGGGAAATTACTATTTCAGAAGCTCAGAAAATGGTTGACAACTGGATAAGTACCATTGGTGTACGGTATTTCAGTGAGCTGACAAACATGGCAGTTTTAACCGAAGAAGTTGGGGAGCTTGCAAGGATTATGGCCCGTAAATACGGTGACCAGTCATTTAAGGATTCGGAAAAAACATATAACCTTGCCGATGAAATGGCTGATGTTTTATGGGTGCTGATCTGCCTGGCCAACCAGACCGGTGTTAACCTTGAAGAAGCTTTCCTGAAAAATATTGAAAAAAAAACCTTGCGGGATAAAGACCGGCATCATAATAACAGGAAACTGAAAGAATAATTCTAATTTTATATTTCAAAATTGCAATAATGAAACAACTATCTGTCTTAATACTTATAATAATCGCTGTTATGTCCTGTACTGAGAAAAATGTAAATCCTGAAAAATGGAACGAGGCTGAAATAAATTCATGGTTTGAAAAACAGGATTGGCTTGGTGGTTGGAAAGTTCAGCCGGATGCATCAATAAATAGAAAATCACTTGCAGTGCAATACTTTAAAAATCAGCGGCACTGGGATCAGGCATTTAATTTCCTTAAATCATCCAACATTAAAAATATGCCTGTTGGCAGGCAGGAATTGGAAGGTGACCATCTGTTTGTAATTGTTGATGAATACATTTCGAAAGAGAAAGCGGAGACCAGATTTGAATCGCACAAGAAATATATCGATATCCAGTATGTGATCTCAGGGAAAGAACTAATGGGCCTTACAACAGAAGATAACGTAACGGTAACTGAACCTTACAACGCAGAAAAAGACATTGCTTTTTATGATTATGATGAGGGTAAATATATTTTGGCAACTCCATCCAACTTTCTGATATTTTTCTCCGACGACATTCACAGGCCAACTATTAAAGCCGGTGAAAATGAAACTGTAAAAAAGATTGTTGTAAAAATACTGGTTGAATGATTTATTTTTTCCGGGTGGTAATATAATTCATTAATTCAATGAGTGCGCTCTTTGCCTCACTCTCAGGGAATTGGTTAAGTGCGGTAATTGCTTTATTTATAAATTCGTTCATTTTTTGTGTTGCATGTTCAACACCTCCCTTATCAACAACCAATTGAACCAGTTCCCTTACTGTTGCCGAATTTTTATTTTTTCGTTTGATCAAACGGAGTATTCTTCTTTTTTCAGCCGAATCGGAATTTTTTAAAACATAAAGGAGAGGCAATGTTATCTTTTTTTCTTTGATATCGTTCCCTGTAGGTTTACCAATAACTCCTTTGTCCTGGTAATCAAAAATATCGTCTTTAATCTGAAAAGCTATTCCGGCATCCTGACCGATCCGGTACATTTCTTCAATTATTTCATCATTATCTGTTACCGAAGCTGTTCCGATTGCCATGCTGGTGGCAATTAATGAAGCTGTTTTTTTGCGGATGATCTCAAAATATGTTTCATCGTCAATGTCGAGCCTGCGGCTTTTTTTCATTTGAAGTATTTCTCCTTCACTCATATCTTCAACAGCCCTTGAAATCAGGTGCAAAAAGCGGTAGCATTTTTTTTCAAGGGTTAACAGCAGGCCCTTGGCAAGAATATAATCGCCAACCAAAACCGCCAGTTTATTCCTCCATAAAGCCTTAACAGAATAAAAACCACGCCTTTCATAAGCTTCATCAACCACATCGTCGTGAACAAGGGTGGCAGTATGCAATAATTCTACCGAACAGGCTGCCAGTTGCGAGTTTTCGTTTGTTTCACCATGTAAACGGGCTGATAAAAAAACAAACATCGGGCGTAACTGTTTCCCTTTTGTCCGGTAGATATAGTTTAAAATAGTCCCTAATAATGGAATATCACTTTTTAAAGAGTCCCTGAAATATTTTTCAAACTCTTTTAATTCAGTATCGATAGGTAGTTTAATTTTATCTATACCACTCATTTTCATTTTCCTCAGCCGGTAAAATAGCAAAAAAAAAATGGTCAATTCAACTTTTAAAAGTTAAAAGGTGAAAATATGGATGAAAACTCCTATAACACAGTATTTAGCATCAATATAAATAATCGAATATTAGATTTATCCAACGGAACAATGCTTAAATATTTATATATTTGCATATTTAATTCTATAATGCAAATGGTTGAAATAAAAGAGTTGGATTCCGGCAGGTTGGAAACAGCGGCAAATATGCTGAAAGCTATCGCACACCCTATGCGTATTGCTATTTTAAAACACCTTGAAGGCGGCAGAAAACTTACTGTCACCGAAATTCATGAATTACTTAGCATTGAACAGTCAACAACTTCACACCATTTAGGAATTCTGAAGGATAAAGGTGTTTTATGTTCGAAACGTGAAGGGAAAAACACCTTTTATTATCTGAAATACGATATCCTCAGCCAGATAGTCGATTGCCTCAGTAAATGCACCTGTGAATAGTAAAATCAGTTTGCAGTCTCAATAGGCAGTTCTTAATGTTTTTATCGCTTTTTCTGAGCTATTTTTCATTTTCAAATTGTCCAATTTATTTACTATAGTTCCTTTCCTACTCGTATGGAAGGAAAAAACAAAACTCGGAACAATTAATAATCGGGAAATATACCATACATCCAAAACTGAAAACTGCGACTGCCAACTGAGAACTTTCCTATTTGCTGTTTTTCAGTCCGGTAGTAAGTTTGCTGGTTACTTCACGGACAACCCTTCCTGCCAGCCTTAATCTGTAATATTTCATAAATCCTTCAACTGCCGGTTTATCTGTTTTTGAAAGCTCACGCAAGGCCCACGATAGTGCTTTTATCATCATATCTTCCCGGTCGTCAACCACTTTTTCGCATACCATCAGGGTTCGTTTGGTATCACCTGTTCCTCCCCTCGACCGAAGGTTCAATCCAACGGTGGAAACTACGGCAGCCCTTCGCCACCAGCGATTACCGGTTTCAAGCCATTTTAAAATATTGTCATCGGAAATCTGGTTATTCCTCCACGCCCATCCCGAAAGCATAACCGAAAAACCATCGGTAGTAGCCCAGTTATCCATATTTACTCCCAGTTCTTCCAGGTCGGGAAGTTTTAACAGGTCAAGTGCTTTTTTATTTTTCCATAGTAATTCGAAAGCAAGGTGGTTGCATTCCATAACCTTTGTGGCAACCAGTTCTTTACAGAAACTGATCAGTTTTTCAGGAGGACGGTTTTTTATTTCAGGCCATATTTCTCCTATGAGTTTTTTTACATCCGGATTTTTTGCTCCCAATACTTCCATTGAAGTGGGGAAGTAGGATTTCGATTTTTCAATCCGTTCAGGATCGCCAACTGATCTTAGTTCGAAGATTATACTTTTAATATCCATTTTATTGAAATCTTTTTGCTTCAGAACCTAAAGTTAATATAAAGCAGATACTTACGATTGTCTCTTATCCGGAAGTTTAATATCCCAACATTTTTTCTTTGTGGCCTCTATTAAAACCTCTGTGATTCTTAATGGTATAACTAATGAATTTACCACAGAGAATCACTAAGTTCAGGGGAGTATAAATAATATTCATGAGTTCAGTAAAAATTATACCACCACCTCCCCCCCGAGGACTCGGGGGTACTCCCCGTCTGACCTCTTCAGCCGGGCAGGCTCCTATGAGGAGGAGAAACTTTTATATTTTTATTGAATTAATTTTGATGCTCAACAGAATACTCAAAGCTTGAAGTTTCCCCTCCTTTCAGGAGGGGTACGGCTTTAGCCGGGGGGTGGTTGTATATCAAATGCAGAATCTCTAATTAAAACTTAAACGCCCTGAATGAATGTGGTTTGATTTTTATATCAACATAGTAAGCATCGTTTCCGAACTTCCTGCCTCTGAATTCCGGTGCCTTTCTCACGGTGACCGGTAATTTTTCCCCGCTGTCAACATCTGTGATTTCTTTGGCTTCTTCCTTTAGCATTATTCTGACAGATACTTCTTCATCAAGGAACGATTCAACTACACAGGAATTATTATCATAAACCATTAGGCTCACTTCTCCTGGTCCTTCAATGGTAACAGGCATACTTCCCGCAACTGTCTGACGAATTCGGTTCAGTACATTTTCAGGCAGGATATACAGGTCGACAAAATTATCGGGGATAGTCAGTACATAAAATTGCCCGGTGGAGTATGCTGCCCTGTGAAGCATGGGCCAGCCGTTGGTATCGTCAAGTGCGGAGACTACTTCCCATGAATCGTTGGTCAGGTATTGAATCTGAGGTATAATAATCTCTTTTTCCATGGGGGCTCCGCCTCCTCCGAAAAAGCCGGCACTGAATTCTTTAACACTGGCTTTCCGGTCGGTAACCTGAAGTTCTACAATGTTTTCAATTCCTTTTCCCTGCATGGCTTTGTAAAAACCGGAAGTAACCACTACATCTTTTCCACGCTGCAACTGCTTTTTAATTTTATTCACAATCTGCGGATCGAATGATGCGGTTTGAGTAAGGAAAACAACATCTTCATTTTCCGGGAATTCAGGAACCATATCCATTGGAATTCCAATCATTCCTATATAATTCTGTAGGAAATCCTCGCCAGTTGAATGGTACGGTTTATAACTTTTAATTCCGATTGGATTCCCCAGTTCGCCAAGCACTTTATCAATTACCTCAAATGAATAAGCAGCTGCACGAATCGTTTTTGTAGGTGTAAATTCCGAGCCGTCAGCCTGTTTGATAGGTTTCATCATTTCGTCGTAATCGAAGCTGTTTTCAGGGGCATTCCATGGAGCTTTTCCACGTGGATTCAGGTTTCCCTGCATCTGCCTGATGTCGAATAAAGTGATTTCCGGCGCTTTTGCAAAAAGTGTAAGCCAGAGTTGTTCAGCATAACGGTCGTAAGGGAATCCTCCCCCGGTATCAACCCAGCCACCGCGGTTGTTTCCGGGTTTCAGATTTTCAAAATAGCGGATTATATTATAACTGAGATATTGTTGTAAATGCTGATTTCCTGAACGGTCACGCGTTTCGGTGCCGGTATAAAGTCCGTCAAAAACAAGTGGCTCTTTCTCAAGGTTAAATCCCAATCCCTGGAAATGTTCATACCAGTTGGGATATTTAATTATTACTTCCACATTTGGATTCATGGCTTTTGCAGGATTAATAACCAGATTTACGGCTGCATCGGCCATTAATCCGAGGCGGTATTCAGTCCAGCTTTTATCTCCTTTTGCTGCAATACATTCATCACATTTACAACTGGTAAAGAAAAAATCATCGAGGATAAATTCATCAAAAAATCGGGCAGTATATTCAGCAATTTCCTTCACTTTTTGCCGGTCTTCTTTTTTTGTATAACAGAAGGTTTGGAAATTATTGCTTTCATTGATGGTGTAAGTAATACCACCACCGACTTTGACACCGTGGTCTTTAAAAAATTTGATAGCCTGTTTTAAGGTTTCTTCTTTAACGATTAGCAGGTCGCGATGTGTTTCAAGATAGATTTTATCCACATGTGCCTGTTTTGAAAGTTCATCCCAGGTATTGGAAAGCCACTCAAGGTCGGCCATTTGCTCAACTTCGTAAGCACGGCAATAAACAGCCACGTTAAAATTTTTGTAGCCTTGTGAAAATGCAGAAACTGAAATAAGGATCAGCACTAAAAAAACAATAACAGATTTTAGTTTTTTCATGGTTTAATAAGTTGGTTAGTCCGAATTTAAAACAATATAAAGTTAATTTATTTTTTTAAACCGCACAGCTAAACCTCCACCTTCGGCTAAATGAACCGGCAGAATGCTGTTGGCAGTAACTTCAGATTTTGAGATAGCCACTTTTTCCGGATTGTTTTCATAAGTAATTCCTTCTTCATCAGCATATATCTGTGCTTCGTAAGTTGCTCCTTCATCGAGGAATGACAATCCAATTTCAAAATCACGGGCTTTTTCATTGGTCATACTTCCCAGGTACCAGTCGTCGCTTTTCTGGTCTTTTCTGACTGTAGTAATATATTCTCCTATTTCACCATTTAAAACTTTGGTATCTTCCCAGTCAACCGGCACATCCTTCAGAAATTGAAAGGCCGGATTTCCAACATAATATTCCGGCAGGTCGGCCAACATCTGTATTGGGGAATAAAAAACAACATAACAAGCCAGCTGTTTGGCTACTGTAGTATGCACCACCCTTCCGTATCCCTGTTCAATTTTGATATCGAAAATTCCGGGAGTAAAATCCATCGGGCCAGCCAGCATGCGGGTAAAAGGCAAAATTACATAATGGTCGGGAGGATTTCCCTCACTCCATGCGTCGTATTCCATCCCACGTGCCCCTTCACGCGAAAGCATATTAGGATAAGTTCTACGTTCACCGGTATCTTTTATAGGCTCATGAAAATTAACTGCCAGTTGGTATTTGGCCGCTGTTTCAAGTACATGTCGGTAATAATTCACACCAAATTGCCCGTGGTGCCATTCCTTCATATTCAGTTTGGACCCTACCTGCCCGATTTTGATATCATGGATTCCCAGCTTCTGATAAAGCCCCATTCCGTCATCAATCTGTTTCAGATAATTGATCAGGTTCGATCCTGTTTCGTGATAGCCTATCAGTTTTACACCTTTTGAGTCGCCGTAATGAACCACTTCTGTGAGGTCGAAATCAGGAGTGCTTTCTGTAAAGTTGAACATGTGCATGGCATTCATATACCAGTTTGGTTTCCAGCCTTTGTTCCATCCCTCAATGAGTAAATGATCAACTCCAAGCTTTTCACAGTAATCAACATACATTTTGGCGTTTTCGGTTGAAGCCCCATGTGTCGGGCTTTCCCAGAAAGTGTATTTGCCAATGTGCATGCCCCACCAGATACC
>JAFGGF010000288.1 GCA_016930735.1 Prolixibacteraceae bacterium | reverse complement strand
GCCCTGAACGATGGCAACCTTGAAGAACTGCGCCAAATTATAATTGATGAAGAAATTGTATGCCCGATTTCAGGAACGCGCAACTGGACCGACGTTCGCCAGTTTAACCTGATGTTTGCCACCGAAATGGGTTCCACAGCCGACGGAGCCCTGAAAGTGTTCCTTCGCCCGGAAACCGCCCAGGGAATTTTTGTGAATTACCTGAATGTACAAAAAACCGGAAGAATGAAAATTCCTTTCGGAATTGCCCAAATCGGGAAAGCTTTCCGTAACGAAATTGTAGCCCGCCAGTTTATTTTCAGGATGCGCGAATTCGAACAAATGGAGATGCAGTTTTTTGTGCGTCCCGGCACCGAACTCAGCTGGTTTGAAAAATGGAAGGAAACCCGTATGAAATGGCACCGGGCACTTGGTTTTGGCGATGATAACTATCGTTTCCACGAACACGAAAAACTGGCACATTACGCCAACGCCGCAGTAGATGTGGAATACAAATTCCCGTTTGGGTTCAAGGAAGTGGAGGGAATTCACTCGCGGACCGATTTTGACCTTTCGCAACACGAAAAATACTCAGGAAAAAAAATTCGTTATTTCGATCCGGAATTAAATGAATCATACGTTCCGTATGTGGTGGAAACTTCGATTGGGGTAGACCGCATGTTTTTGCAGGTGATTTCGGCCTCGTATTGCGAAGAAGAACTGGAAAAAGATTCACGCGTGGTATTAAAAATTCCACCTGTTCTTGCTCCGGTAAAACTGGCGGTTATGCCATTAGTAAAAAAAGACGGACTGCCTGAAAAAGCCCGCGAAATTATCGATGATTTGAAATTTACTTTCAACTGCCAGTACGATGAAAAAGACTCGATCGGAAAACGTTACCGTCGTCAGGATGCAATTGGTACGCCATTTTGTGTTACAGTAGATCATCAAACAACTGAAGACAATACGGTCACCATTCGTTATCGCGACACCATGGAACAGGAACGGGTTGCCATCGGCGAAATCGGTAAAATTATTGCCGGGCAGGTAAGTTTTAAAAATTTGTTTGCGAAACTAAACTAATGTGTATTTTCACTTTAGCTTCAAAATATCAATCTCAACTTTTTACATTTTTTCTGGCTGAAGATAATTTTGCAGTTTTTCCAAAAAATTCTACGGTGAAATGTCAATTTTAAAGTACAAATCTCCTTTGCCAATTGGGTTAGATTGTGCAATTTTACCCAGCAACTAAGAAATCTTACTTCATAACACATGAATGGAAGGAAAGTAAAGAAAATTGTCATTCTCGGATCAGCCTATCCCTTAAGAGGTGGTGGTATAGCCACATTTAATGAAAGAATGGCAAAAGCATTTATCAACAATGGTGATGTGGTAAAAATAATTACGTTTTCACTTCAATATCCATCATTTTTATTCCCTGGTAAAACACAATATTCAGAAGAAGAACCTCCTGAAGGATTAGAGATTGAGGTAATGGTGAATTCGGTAAATCCGGCAAATTGGATAAAAGTGGGAAGATACCTAAAAGAAGAAGCACCTGATTTATTGATTTTGCGTTACTGGATACCATTTATGGGGCCTTGCCTCGGAACCATTTCAAAAATTGTCAGGAAAAATAAAAAAACGACAGTCATTGCCATTGCAGATAATATAATTCCACACGAGAGAAAGCCTGGAGATAAAATCTTTTCAAAGTTTTTCATCAAAAATGTAGATGCTTTTTTAACCATGTCGAAAAGTGTCTTAAATGATCTGTATCTTTTTGATAAAGTGAAGCCACGAAAGTATACCCCACATCCGTTGTATGATAATTTTGGTACTATTATTTCCAAAGAAGATGCAAAAGAAAGTTTAAAGCTTGATCCTAATTCCAGATATATATTATTTTTTGGATTTATACGGGATTACAAAGGCCTGGACTTATTGATTGAGGCTTTTGCTGATAAAAGACTACGTGAATTCCCTATTAAACTCCTAATTGCCGGTGAATTTTATTCAAACCCCAATAAG
Source organism: Prolixibacteraceae bacterium (assembly GCA_016930735.1). GTDB lineage: Bacteria > Bacteroidota > Bacteroidia > Bacteroidales > Prolixibacteraceae > JABMQB01. The sequence goes on along the minus strand of JAFGGF010000288.1, from coordinate 10,248 downwards.
TATCTGGAGATCATTGACAGGCATAATCTTAAAAAGCATTTGGAAATGCGAACTAGTTTTATTCCAAACAATGATGTTCATAAATATTTTTGTGCTTCTGATGTGGTTGTGCAGCCCTATAAAACTGCCACACAAAGCGGAATAACCCAGGTGGCTTACCATTTCAACAAACCAATGATTACTACCAATGTGGGAGGTCTGTCGGAACTTATACCGAATGAGAAAGTAGGTTACGTAGTTAACCCGGATAAAAACGAAATAGCCGATGCCATTTACCGGTTTTATAAAAACCACAAGGAAACTGAATTCAGCAAAAATGCGGCAGCAGAAAAGCGAAAATACTCATGGGAAGTGTTTGTCGAAAATTTATTAAGTCTCGCCTCTAACGTGTAAAGTAACATGAAGAAAGTCTTGATCATAACATATTACTGGCCGCCAAGTGGAGGAGGAGGAGTTATGCGCTGGCTGAAAATGTCTAAATACTTGCCTGAACTGGACTGGAGACCGATAATTTACACTCCAGAAAACCCCGATGCTTCGGTAGTAGACGAAAGTTTGTCCGATGAAATTCATTCCGAAACAGAAATCATTAAAACACCCATTTGGGAACCATACGAGGTTTTTCGAAAATTAACAGGGAAAAAGAAGGGTGAAAAGTTCAAGGCGGGCTACATCTCGGAAGCTTCATCGGGTGATTGGAAAAATAAATTATCAGTTTTTATCAGAGGTAATTTTCTCATTCCCGACCCACGCAAATTCTGGATAAAACCTTCGATTAAGTATCTAAAAAAATATTTAAAAGAAAATCCTGTCGATTTAATTGTGTCCACCGGTCCCCCACACAGCATGCATCTGATTGCACTGGGATTGAAAAAGAAATTTAAAATTACTTGGATTGCCGACTTTCGTGATCCGTGGACTGACATTGATTTTTACAATAAACTCAGATTAACCGGCTGGGCTGATAAAAAACACCGAAAATTGGAATTGAAAGTGCTTAAAAAAGCTGACCGTGTGGTGACAGTTAGTCCACACTGTGCCAAAGATTTGAGTAAAATCCCAGGCAAGAAAGTGGACATTATCCATAATGGGTTCGATCCGGAAGATTTTAAGGAAATTCCTGCTCCTTCAGGAAATAAATTTGCCATCACTCATTTCGGGGCTTTCAACCGAGACCGGAATCCGGCCATGCTTTGGAAAGCACTTGGATTACTTGTAGAAAAAAACAAAGAGTTTAAAGAAAAACTTTGCATTCAGTTGATTGGTCAAACCGATGATTCAATAATTCAGGAAATTGAAAATAAAGGTTTGAAGGTCAATCTGCTCCAAATAGACCACCTTCCGCATAAAAAAGGGTTGGAAGAATTAGCTAAATCTCAGGTTTTACTTTTACCGATAAATGATGCACCGAATGCCCAAGGAATATTACCCGGAAAAATGTATGAATACATGGCGCTAAGAAGACCTATTCTCGCTATTGGTCCAACCAATTCCGACTTTGCTGAAATTCTACGTGAAACAAAGTCTGGAATAGCATTTGATTTTAGTGACCTTCCCGGCATTCAAAAAGCTATTGAAAACTATTTCAACCAATTTCGTGAAAGAAAACTTAAGGTTGAATCTACTGCAATCGAAAAATTCTCCCGTGAAAACCTGGCAAAAAAATTTATTGAACTTGCCGGTAAATAGTACTCACACATTTTTCAAAAATGGATGGTAGTCACCCTTCAGCCCAATTGGTTTAGTATTTCTAACATAGTCAGTCAGTTCAATACTTTCACGAGCATCCTCAATGCCAAATCCTTTACTGTCAAGAATATTTTGATAGGTAGCGGTATGCAAATCCGTAAATCCCCCACTAAATTCAATTTCATTTCCATCGACTGTAATCGAGCGATAGGTTCTCATACCTTTTTCTGTAGCCTGAAACGGCAGATCGCTGTAATCAAGACTTAAGAACCAACGTACTCTTGCTTTCTTGAGTTGCAAAAATCCAGCTGCCTTGTGCGGACCATAGTGATGTACAATATTCTCTTTTACATCCCCAAAGATCCAGGTAATCATATCAAAAAAATGAATCCCGATATTGGTAGCTACTCCCCCCGATTTGGAAATATCTCCCTTCCAGCTTTTTAAATACCATTTCCCTCGGGTTGTAATATAGCTCAAATCAATGTCATAAGTTTTATTTCCTCCCTGTTCTATTTTCTTTTTCAATGCCAGAATGGTAGGATGATAGCGCAATTGTAAAATGGTAAAAACTCTTTTACCGGTTTCGTTTTCAATGTCTTTAATAATATGCATATCCTGTGGATAAATAACCAACGGTTTTTCACATATTGCATTTGCTCCGTTCCGCAGAGCAAGCCGTATATGTGACGGATGCATATAATTGGGGGTACAAATACTTACATAATCTATAGGCTTCCCCTGACGACGCAAATCGTCCATGTATTTATCTAGATTTTCTATTTCCAGAAAAAACTCTGCATCCGGGAAATAGCTGTCAATTCGTCCCATTACATCGAAACGGTCAGTAGCACAAACCAACTCATTACCCGTTTCTTTTATGGCCCTCATATGTCGGTCTGCAATATATCCGGCTGCACCTATTAAGGCAAATCGTTTCATTTTCACTCTTGAATTATCAAAGTTTATAAACTTTTTCTGAAGGAACTTTTATCAGGTTGCGCAAATCTACAATTAATCTGGAATGATCCTCAATAAATTGAGCATCAAATTGCGAATGATTGGTAGTAATTACGACGCAGTCAGCTTTCTGCAATTGTTTTTCATTCAATTGAACTGATTTAAATTTATTTTTCCCAGGAGTGGTAATTTCAGGAATAAAAGGATCGTGATAAAAAACCTGCCCCCCTTTATTCTGAACTTCATCCATAATTTTTAATGCAGGAGATTCCCTTTCATCGTTAATGTCAGGTTTATATGCCACACCCAAAAAAAGTATCTTGCTCCCATTGACCGATTTTTTCTGCCGGTTTAGTGCAGATGTTATTTTGAGCGTCATACGGTGAGCCATAAGCAAATCGATATGCCCTGCTGTATGGATCATGGTCAAATCGAAGTTAAATTTTTTAGCAATATGTTCCAGATAAAACGGGTCTAGGGGAATACAATGTCCCCCAATTCCGGGCCCCGGGTAAAACGGCTGAAATCCAAATGGTTTGGTTTTGGCTGCATCAATTACTTCCCAAATATTTATATCCATTTTTCCACAGAGCAAAGCCAGTTCGTTAATGAGACTAATATTTACCAATCTGTAGGTGTTTTCCAGAATTTTAACCATCTCAGCTACTTTAGGCGAACTCACAGTGTGAATATTTTCGATTGCCAATTTGTAAATAGCTTCTCCAATTTGCAACCCGTCATCTGTTAATGCACCTAATACCTTGGGAGTGTTACGTGTAAAATATTCTTTATTCCCAGGATCAACCCGTTCAGGTGAAAAAGCCAGCCAGAAATCTTCTCCATGTTTTAATCCTGATTCTTTTTCGATTATGGGCAACATAAAATGTTCTGTTGTCGTAGGGTAGGTAGTACTTTCCAAACTTATAAATGTCCCGGGTTTCATGTTCCTTCCAATCGTAATACATGCTTCCTCAATGTAATTCATATCAGGTTTTTTGAAGCGATCTAATGGAGTTGGTACACAAATTAGCAATGCATCACATTGAGTAATTTTTGAAAAGTTTGTTGTGCCGGTTAAATATCCATTTTTTGTAACCTCAACAAAATCTTCGTTTTTAATATCACTAATGTAATTTTCTCCATTACTAATTTTCAATACCTTTTCCTCTGATTTATCAAATCCTGTTACGTTATTCTTACCCAAAGCAAAACTAACTGCCAAAGGTAATCCCACATATCCTAAACCAATGACTCCAATTTTCAAATTACCGGTTTTTACTTTTGTTAAAATATCCTGCTTTGGATTCATTTTGCTTTTATTTTTAAAAAATCATTGATAATTTCATATTCTTCACCTGTCTCTGGACAAATTAAATCTTCTTTTAAAATGGCACCAGCCCTACTTACCCACCCCTTCTGACGGGCAGGCACTCCAACCATGAGGGCATAAGGTTTAACATTTTTAGTTATTACTGCACCAGCACCTATAAAACAGTATTCTCCCAACATGACTCCACAAACAATCGTAGCGTTTGCACCAATGGTAACGCCTTTTTTTACCAGAGTGGTTTTGAACTCATTTTTCCGGTTTACTGCACTGCGCGGATTAATTACATTAGTAAAAACCATGGATGGCCCAAGAAAAACATCATCTTCACAAATAACTCCTTCGTAAACCGACACATTGTTCTGCACTTTCACGTTATTGCCCAAAACAACATTGTTCCCAACAAAAACATTTTGCCCCAGCACACAACTTTCCCCTATTTTTGCCGACCCCATTATGTGACTAAAATGCCATATTCTGGTATTTTCCCCAATTTGAGCCCCTGAATCAACTATTGCAGACTCGTGTATGAATGACTTTTCCATTTTTGTTATCAACGTAAATTTCCGGTTTTATTTTGAAAAAAACCTTTTATTGTTTTAGTAATATATGCTAACTGTTCCTCGGTCAATTCTGTATGCATGGGCAAAGACAACACCGTTTCGGACAGTTTTTCGCTTACCGGGAAGTCTCCTTTTTTATAACCTAAATAATTGTATGCATTCTGTAAATGAATGGGTTTAGGATAGTAAACCATGGAAGGAATGCCATTATCCTTTAGAAATTGCTGTAATTCATTTCTCCTCGATATTTGAATAGTGTATTGATGAAAAGAATGCGTGCTGTAACTAACTCTTTCTGGGATCTTAATACCTTCTATATTCTTGAAATGTTCATCATACCAGGCTGCTGCAAATTGCCTTGCTTTGATATGTCTGTCAAAATATTTTAGTTTTACAGCCAATACAGCTGCCTGAATACTGTCGAGACGTGAATTTACACCAATTCTTTCATACTGGTATTTTTGCTTCATTCCATGATTGGCAATCGACCGAATTATTTCAGCTAGTTTTTCATCACCGGTAAAAACAGCACCACCATCGCCAAAAGCACCCAGATTCTTCGAAGGGAAAAAAGAAGTACAACCAACATGTCCTATAGTACCGGCACTCTTTTGCATTCCTTCCTTGAAAATGTATTCTGTTCCCAGGGCTTGTGCAGCATCTTCAACCAAAAAAAGGTTATATTCTTCAACAATATTTAAAAGGGGTTCCAAGTTTGTGCACTGTCCATACAAATGAACAGGCAAAACAACTTTTGTTTTTTCTGTAATGGCCTGTTTCACTTTTGTAACATCTAAATTAAAAGTATCGGATGAAACATCAACAAAAACCGGTTTCAGATCGAGTAAAGCCAATACTTCAGCTGTAGCGATAAAAGTAAACGGAGTTGTTATCACTTCAGCTCCTGGTTTTAATCCGAGTGCCATAAATGCTATTTGAAGTGCATCAGTACCATTACCACAGCAAATAACATTGGAGTTGACATATTCGGAGAGTTCCTCTTCAAATTCAAGCACTTTTCCACTTTTGATGAAATGTGTGGACTTTATTACTTCCTGCATAGCAGCATCAATTTCCTCTTTCATATTAAGGTACTGCCCGTAGGTGTCGCACATGTGTATAGTATTCATAATAATATTTTTTTCAGCAATGGTGCCAGGGCACAGGAAATTTTATCCACAAAAATACATTTTCCTTTACTTTCTTTCACCATTCATTCACAATTCCTTTAACGATAATGCTATTATTTCAGCAGCATTTCCTTTTCCATACGGCTTTTCACGGAAATCCATTTTGCAATTTTTTACTTCGTTTGCCTTTTGCAGAATATGTTCCTTGTTTGCCCCCACCAAAAAATTGAAACCGGGATCGACCAGTTCTGTCCATTCGGTTTCATCGCGCGTAACCAAACACTGTTTTTCAAAAAAGAACGCCTCTTTTTGCAATCCCCCGCTGTCGGTAATTACAAAAGAACAATGTTTTAAAAGTTCAATCATATCAAAATACCCCACGGGCCCAACAGTATCGAATGTAAGTGCAATATTTTCTTTGTCAAGAATTTTTTTTGTCCGCGGATGGAGTGGCAACACAATGTTGAACTCAACCGCCAATTCATTCAGGGCTTCAATAATTGACTTCAGTCGCGAAAGGTTATCCGTGTTTTCCTGCCGGTGGAGAGTTGCCAAAACCAACGGCCGGTTTTTTTCTTTCATTTTCTCTGCAAAAACAGAACGTGTGGATGAAACTTGACTGTAATAAAGCGCTACGTCATACATTACATCTCCGGTATTCTCAATGGTTACCTTGAAATTATCAAAACCTTCCCGTCGGAGGTTTTTCACTGCCGTCTCGGTAGGACAGAACAAGTAATTTGAAATACGGTCGGTTAAAATACGGTTAATTTCTTCCGGCATTTTCATGTTAAAACTGCGCAGGCCAGCTTCAACATGTGCTACCGGTATGTGCAGTTTGCTTGCGGCAAGAGCACCAGCCAAAGTGGAGTTGGTATCTCCAAAAACCACTACCACCGAAGGTTTTTCCACCAACAGTACTTTTTCAATCTCCTCAAGCATCCGGCCGGTCATGGCTCCATGAGACAGTGAGTTGATTCCCAGGTTGTATTTCGGTTCAGGAATTTCCATTTGCCGGAAAAAAATTTCGGCCATGTTTTCGTCGAAATGTTGGCCGGTGTGTACCAGCACTTCTTTTAATTTGTATTTTTTTAAAGCCCGGCTTAAGGCAGCAGCTTTAACAAATTGAGGACGGGCGCCTACGATTGTGAGAATTTTTGGCATAAATGCAATACTTTATTCTAAAGACGGTCAAAAATACTATTTTTGAATTTGAAACAGGCATGAAAAATATTTTATTCATATATACTAATTATTCCCCTTTTGTAAGGACAGATTACGAGATATTATCGTCAAAATTCAACGTGGATAAGTACAAATACAAACCTGTAAAGGGATTGAAAAAGAATGCATTTCAGTTTCTTAATCAATTCTTCTTTTTGGTTTTAAATGGTTGGAAATACGATGGTTTTTTTATTTGGTTCGCTGATTACCACTCATTTCTTCCTGTTCTATTCTCCAGAATTTTTAGGAAAAAATCGTTTGTGGTAATTGGTGGTTATGATATAGCCAGAATACCTGAATTGAACTACGGCGTTTTTATATCAAAAATCCGCAGTTTTGTTGCATTTTTTTCAATGAAAAATTGTACTCAGAATCTTGCGGTTTCAAAGTATGTTCAAAGAAAAGTTAAATGGATTACAAAGCTGGATAATACCACATTAATATATAATTGTGTTACATTGAATAATAATAAAGGGAAAGACGTCGAAAAAGATGACTTAATTCTCACAGTTGGTATTATCCAAAAAGAGCGGACATTTTGTATTAAGGGAATCGATACTTTCATTGAAGTAGCCAGGAAACTTCCACAATATAAGTTTCTCATTATTGGATTAAACTCGGAGAAACTAGAGCATTTGCTAAAGAATCCACCCGAGAACTTAACGATTAAAAATAAGATTTCTCATTCTGAACTTATCAGGCATTACCAAAGAGCAAAGATATATTGCCAACTGTCTCGTTCAGAATCTTTTGGTGTTGCTTTAGCAGAAGCCATGTATTTTGGATGTATTCCAATTGTGACAAATGTTGGGGGATTAACCGAAATAATTAATAATGTAGGTTTAATAATAGCAAGAGATCCTGATTTAATAGCAAAAACCATTGTAAGGATAATGGATGGTGAATTAATACCCGAAGAGGGTAGCGTGGCAAGAATAAATACCATATTTCATAAAAATGTAAGAAAGGAAAAGCTATTAGAGGTTATTAACAATTCATAATTAGCACTATCTCATTAACTACAATGAATCTACTTATTACTATTAGCTAATAAACTTTTTTCTATTTTTTGGACTCTATGTACCCATAAATTTTCACTTATCAAAGATGACTTTATATTCTCCTGAAAATTAATAATTTCCGAAGGATTGTCGTATAAATATAGTATCCCCTTTGCTAAACTTGCTGCATTATCTTCTACAATAATACCTATACTATTACTTTCAATAAATTTTGCCATTTCTGTACAACCTGTTGCGACTATAGGCATGCCAAACGACATATATTCAAAGAGTTTGACAGGCATTGAAAAATCAAAATATGGATTTCTTCGTCTCGGGATAACAGCAAAGTCTGATTTGTAGTATATTTCTTTTAAATCCTCTCCGCTAAGATGTAAAACGTTCAACCATTTTTTATGTTTATATTCTTCAATATTCACCAAATCCTCTTTCCTACATATCAAATTTAACTTAATTCTCAAATGTTTATAATTTACAATATCCATTGCCTCTAGCAACATTTTAGACCCTAGAATTTTGTTTATCCCACCAACATAGACAATCGATTTATTTAATTTATTATTCACTTGATCGAACTCAATTTCACCTGCTGGCGGTAAAGAGACTTTGATTTTGAAGTTAAAATTATCCGCCATAAGAAGCGAAGGAAAAAAAACAACTTTAAATAATCTTTTGAATAATATTATATCAGTTTTGTATCTAAATATCAAGATCTTTCCCTTAATACTCCCGACTTCAAATAATTCAGGAAATCCATAATACATATCTCTGTAAAAATACCCAATTGGAATTTTTCTCAACTTAAAATATACAAACATTATATAATCCAGTGGATTTGCAGGATATGTTGACGGTTCAATATAACAGTAATCAACATCTCTAAGTGCATTACTTTTAAGAAAAGTAGAAAACAATTTAAGCCTCTGATTTGTTTTACCATTAATTAAAATAACATCGTTCCCTTGTTCCAAGAAAGCCTTGTAAATCTTAAATGGACGTACTTTTGATCCACTTGACAAATCTGAAAAATCTTTATAACTGATATAAACTACTTTCATTTGTTTTACAATTATTGATTAAGAACAAAACCAGGACTCATATAATTTGACTATTATTGTTTGAACAAATTATTATGGTCTTTTTATTCAAAGTAATATATTTGAATCGAAAATACATTATCAAAATACATGAAACATTCTTTACGATTTTAAGGTTTTAAAGATATATGGAACTTTATATAATATTTAATAATTAAAACAACTTTAATACCTTTTTGTAGGTAACTCGTTAGTAGAAACATAAAAAATCTTTAAGATGAATAAAGTTGTAAATCTAAACAGAAAAGAAATTTGGGAAAATTATGACCCCGCTGATATTATAAAAAACAAAGCTATCACTATTAAGAACTATATCCCAAAAGAAGTAAAGAGCATTCTTGATGTTGGGTGTGGAAATGGAATAATAACCAATAGCCTTAACGAGGAATATGATGTAACCGGTGCTGACCTTTCGGATATTGCATTATCCTATGTTAAAGGGAAAAAGATTATGTGCTCGTGCGATTCTATACCTGTTGCTAATGAAAGTTTCGACATGGTTTTTTCAAGTGAGATGCTGGAACATTTGCCAGATGAGGTTCTTTCTAAAGCCATTGAGGAATTTAAACGGATTACAAAACAATACATTTTTATCACCGTGCCAAACCATGAACATCTTGCTACGAGTTATGTAAAATGCAGAAAATGTGGATATGTCTTTCATCCATTTGGACACATGCATTCTTTTAAACTGGAGGATTTAAATAACTTCTTTAAAAGTGATTTTAACATTATCAAATCTGGAGTCCATGGCTTAAAAAAAAGATATTACAATCCACTTCTGTTATCAATAAAAAATAATATTGCTGACAGGTGGTTTGATGTGCAGTCAAACGTTATATGTCCCAATTGCAACAATAATCACTTCCCAAAAGAAAAGGGAAACCTGATCTCCAAAGCATGTAACCTGACAAACAGACTAATCGGGACAAAAAGAGAATATTGGTTATTTGCACTATTCAAACGAAAATAGTGTAAGTAATTAGTTCATTCTTCTATTTAGAAATCTATTAATTAAGCTCTCAACGTCTTCTGAGGTTCTTAATATATAGATGAGTAAAAGATAGACAACTGTAAACACAGCACTTCTTAAAAGAATATCAGGTATTAAATATAGCTTAGGAACCAGAACGGACAATCCCCACGAAACTCCAAATACTAGTACGACACTTAGAAAATTTTTTGTAAAAGGCTGCATTCCAAATTTAATTTTTACAAAAAGAAATTTCATGAGAT
>JAFGGF010000287.1 GCA_016930735.1 Prolixibacteraceae bacterium | reverse complement strand
GAACCATACAAAATTCTTCCAGGTCCAAAAGCCTCAAGAACGGTTTCAAAATATGGATGTAGTTGATCAGCATTCCATTTTTGGTAATCTGCTTCTGTAACCAATCCACTGACCTTGCAACTGACATTCTCCCTTTTTGCCAACTCTTTCAGGAGTTTTTTCCATTGAAGAATTTTATTATTTCTTATATCAGGCTTTGCAATGTGGTCGAGCATAAATTGCTGATTTGGGTGATTGTCAACAAATTTTATGGCATTGTCAAGTTGATGCCAGAATATTAAAATTTCATAAATCAGTCCGTATTTTTTTAAAACTGAGATTCCGTTGTTAAATTCTTTTCCAAGTATAAATTCCGGATCCGGTTCACCCTGTACAACGTGCCTCACTCCTTTCAGCCATTTGTTCTGAGAATATTGCTCCAGTTCTTTTTCAATATCTTTTGACTTTAAATCAAACCAGCCAACAACACCTTTTATAAATTCATTTTCTGAAGCCAGTTTAAGCAACCAATTGGTTTCATTCTTATTTTGCCTTGCCTGTACTGAAATTACTCCTTCAACACCTGCCCCAACAATTTCCTGTATCAAATCATCCGGTAAAAAATCCCTTCTGATAACTGACATGTTATCATCAATCCAGTCGTATTCAACCGGGTTGTAATTCCAAAAATGATGGTGTGAATCAATAATCATTAGCTATTACAAATATGGATAATCAGGATCAATTACTTTTTCAGTTTTTAGTTTATTCCAAAATTCTTCTGGCAAATTTCTATTTAATAATTCCTTGTTATGAGCCATTCTTTTTGGTTTGCCCGGATTTAGTGCAACCGCACTAACCTGTGGAGGCGACAAAGCAAATTTAAAACAGGCATCACCGGGAGCAACTCCAAATTCTTCACAAACCTTAAAAAATTTATTACGCCAATTAAATAAGGATATATCTTCTGGATTCTGTGGATCAACTAGGCGATAATCGAAATAATCGCCTCCAGTTAAAAAGCCTGCATTGAATATGGCAGAATTTATGATTCCTACTCCATCTTTATCCAGCTTTGCAATAAAATCAAAAATTTCCTTCGGATGATGGTATATGGTCAGTTTATTGGCAAACATTACCCAATCGAATTTTACATACTCATAAAGTTCTTTTATAATTTCCCAATCCTTTGAGCCAATTCCAACTGCTTTAACAAGCCCTTTTTCTTTTAATCCGAATAATGCTTTATATGCCTCAAGAATATCTTCAATCCTTTTTATTCGATCTTCCACATTTTCTGCCGCCATAAGATATTCATCCGGATCATGTACTGAAACTATTTCAGGTTTATATTTACCGCCCAGCAATTCACAACCCTGTTCCCAGCATTCCAGTATTCCTTTATAACTTATTTTCTGAATTGCATCATATTTCAGGTTAGCCCATGCCCCTGGCTCAAAAGTTGGTTCAACGGTTGTGAGTGGCACCCTGTACCATCCCAGTTTATTGCTGATTGTTATTTTTTCAGGAGGAATACCCAATTTATTCAGTCCCCATCCAATGGTTTCAAGTGCCAGCCCGGCACCGTATTTCCCGGCTGAATCAATAAGAACAGTGCCTTCGGCTACTTTAAACCATTCCTTCATCAACGTCAGCTTTTCCTCCGTCGGAAGTTCGCGATACAAATTTCCGAGGTAACTGGTCCCGTAAATAATCGGAGGGCATACTAATCCTGTATTTCCCAGAAATCCTGTATTTTTCACCTGCTTATAATATTAACTTTTGCAGTTTTTATTTTTTCTGAAGAAGCACTTATTTCAATATTACCTGTTTTATTTTTTACAGACCTGATTATCAGCATTGCTTTCCCGTTAAATAGTTTCCTGTAATCGGCAACAAACGGTTCATGCGACTGAGGGTTTCCGTTCCCGACACCTGCTATTTCACCCGGGCCTTTTATTTTAAAATCGACAAGATTATCTGCCAGCGGACAAAGGTTTCCGTTTTCATCACAGGCTTCAACCAGAATATAACTGAGATCGTTGCCTGTGGCGTCAATTTCAGTACGATCGGGTGTTAGTTTTATCGTGTTAGGTTCTCCTGCAGTATTCACAACAGCCTCTCCAATAACTTTTCCGTTTTTATATCCTACAGCTTTTAATTCGCCAGGTTCATAAGCAACATCCATCCACATTAAACGGTAACGTTCAGTGGAAACCTCTGATTTCGGATTCTTTGATTTTTTACCCAATGATTTACCGTTCAGGAATAATTCAGCTTCATCACCATTGGTATATACAAATACCGGAACATTCTCACCTTCGTGCCCTGCCCAGTTCCAGTGCGGTAAGATGTGAACCATATTTTTTTCCGGGCGCCAATGGCTTTGATACAGGTAAAACCTGTCTTTAGGGATTCCGCATAAATCGACAATTCCAAAATATGAACTCCGGGAAGATCCATAAGGCGTTGGTTCACCAATGTAATCAAAACCGGTCCATACAAATTCACCTGTTATATAACTGTCGTTTTCCTGCCACATAAAGTCATCGTCGGCAATTTCAGCCCAATATGGAGCGTTCAGGTCGTATGAACTTACCTGGTTCGATTTTGTAAAATCTGTTTTCTTTTCAGGAAGCGGCAATTCATAAAACCCCCGTGTGCTTACCGTTGATGCCGATTCGCTGATGATAACTGCTTTCGAAGGGTCCAGTTTACGGGCTGGCTCCCAGCGCTGGCCATAATTCCATGAATGCACATCGTAATAATCGAAATGCCTCCATTTGGCATTGCCATCCTGGTCGCAGGCTATAGTCACAGGGCGTGTAGCATCGTATTTCCTTACAAAGCCAACCATGGCAGCCAGTTTTTGCAAACCATAATTTGTATTTGTTTGTACGTCGCCCATCTCATTCCCCACACTCCAGATTATAACTGAAGGATGGTTCCTGTCGCGCATAACAAAGTTTTTAAGATTCCTTTCGCCAAACTCATAAAAATCTGTTTCATAGGTAATATCGGCTTTATCATCCCATTTGTCGAATGCTTCATCAAAAACTATAAATCCCATTTTATCACAAAGTTCTATCAATTCAGGGGCACAGACATTATGGCTGGTACGGATGGCATTGCAGCCCATTTCCTTCATAATTTCAAGCTGCCTTTCCATCGCCCGTTTGTTAAAAGCAGAACCCAAGGGGCCGTGGTCATGGTGCAGGTTAACTCCTTTCATATGAAAATGTTTTCCATTCAGGAAAAATCCATCATCGGATGTAAATTTAAATGTCCTGAAACCGAATGGGGAAATACTTGTGTCAACAATTTCATCATCAATTTTCACAATTGTTTTAATAGCATACAATACCGGATTATCGACATCCCAGATTTCAGGGTTTTTGACTGTTATCCAATTGTCAAACTCCATTGTACCTCCTGCGGGAATTCGCCTCGCCCTGGTTTCAGCTTTTTCAATCTCATTTCCTTCCGGGCTTAAAACAACAGATTCAACAGTTACTCGTTTTTCTTCGGAATCGAGATTTTTAATATTCGAAAGAATCCGCATCTCGGCATATGTTTCAGTAACAACCGGCGTTGTAATATAAGTCCCCCAGATTTCTTCATGAACTTTTTCAGTAACAAGCATTTGTACTTTGCGGTAAATTCCTGCCCCGGGGTACCAACGGCTGCCATGTTTGCGTGTATCTACATAAACTGCAATGGTGTTCTCCTCTCCAAACCTGATGAATTTTGTCGCATCTATATAAAATGTATTATATCCGTAATCCCATTGCCCGGCCAGGTCACCATTAATATAAATTTTAGGGAAAGCCATTATTCCGTCAAACTTCAGGTAAACAATTTTATCAGATTGAGTTGCATCAATTGTAAATGATTTCCTGTACCAGCCTTCGCCTTTCCACGGGAGTTTTCCTGTCGATCCGTTTGCAGCTTCATCAAAGGGCCCTTGTATTGCCCAGTCGTGTGGGATTGTCACCGACTCCCAACCTGAATCATTGAAACCGAATGCCTGGGCATTTTCAGGATTTCCTTTAGTAAATTTCCAACTATCGTTGAAGTTTTTCCACTCTCTTGATTTTGCCTGAAATGAAATCAAAACAACTGCAGTTATCGTAATGGCAAGTTTAATTAAATTATTTTTCATCGTGATTTTTTTGTTTTCAACATTCAATTCTCAAATATACTATTCTATTTTAGTATTCATGAATTGATTTTGAAAGAAGCTATGGTATTAATCCTTATTCTAATTTTCACTTGTTTTGAAACATATTTATACGATGATAATATTTTTGTATTTTTCCAAAAACTATAACAAACTGAACCATGAAAAAAGCAGCAACTATTATTGTATTAATCCTGATTGTTTTTACGCAAAATGTCAAAGCCCAACAAGGTTACCAGCCCACTGAAGAAAACCTGAAAAACCGTGAATGGTTTCAGGATGCCAAATTCGGTTTATTCATCCATTGGGGCGTTTATTCAGTTATGGCAGGTGGCGGCGATTTAGGCATTGCTGAATGGATCATGAATAATAAACAAATCCCGATTAAACAATACGAAAAACTCCCTTCATTTTTTAATCCCGTTAATTTTGATCCGGCTGAATGGGTTTCGATGGTAAAAAAAGCGGGTATTAAATATATCACAATTACCAGCAAACACCACGACGGGTTTGCCATGTTCGATTCAAAAAGCAGTGATTACAATATTGTTGACCGTACTCCTTATGGGAAAGATATCCTGAAAATGCTAAAAGATGAATGCGACATACAGGGAATAAAATTATTTTTTTATCACTCACAGCTTGATTGGCATCACCCCGATTATTATCCAAGGGGGAGTACCGGTAAGGTTTTTACCGGGCGCCCGGAAAGTGGCGACTGGAATAGATACATCGATTACATGAATACCCAATTGACAGAACTTTTAACAAATTATGGTGAAGTTGGGGGCATTTGGTTCGATGGGATGTGGGATCAGTGGGATGCTGACTGGCAACTGGATGAAACATATGCGCTTATTCATAAACTGCAGCCGGGCACGTTAATAGGCAGTAATCATCATAAAGCTCCTTTTCCGGGTGAAGATTTCCAAATGTTTGAACGCGACCTTCCAGGGGAAAATACCATGGGCTTCAATCAAACCGGGACAATCTCAGAATTACCGTTGGAAATGTGCGAAACCATGAACGGTTCCTGGGGGTTTAATATAAAAGACCAGGACTACAAATCAGTAAAAAGGTTAATCCAAACTATGGTCAGGGCAGCAGGTTATGGGGCAAACTTCCTTTTAAACACAGGGCCAATGCCTAATGGTAAAATACAGCCTGAAAATGTTGACACACTTTTAGCAATGGGAAAATGGCTGGAAAAATACGGGGAAACCATTTATGGAACCAGGAGAGGCCCACTAAAACCTACCGACTGGGGGGCAACCACCCAGGCAAATGATGGGACAATTTATATTCATTTAATGAATTTAAAAGATGAAAATCTGCTGCTGCCTTCATTACAATCAAAGATAAAATCACTTACTTATTTTGATAGTGGAGAAAAGGTGAAATTCAAAGAAAATGAAAATGGATTATTACTCAAAATTCCAAAAGAAAAACAAGACAGAATTGATACTATTTTAATTATAGAAATATAAACTTTAATACCCCATTCTTATATAAACTGTTATTTTAAATACAGCAAGAAAAATACTTAAAAAGCTCAATTTCAGTTATATTTGATTTTAATGATTAATGATTGCATTATAGAAAACATTAAATAATGAACTTATGTAAGTATTAATTTAGAAAGACCGTTTATAAATAAGCGGTCTGTTTTATTTTTATCGGTTTTATTTATATTTTCAGCATCGCATTTAAATATGTAAATACCTACAGATGTTTTTTTATAGTAAAAATTCTTAATTTTTTTTGAAACTTTTTACAGCTAATTATGTTAACATTTGTAAGTAAAAAAACTAAAAATTATTATTCAAATGTTTGATATTGGTTTAATTAAAAAAGTATATTCTGAATTGCCCCTGAAAGTTGCAAAAGCCAAAACTGTTTTAGGCAAACCTCTCACGTACGCTGAAAAGATACTTTACTCTCATTTATCGGGAAACGATGGGTTAAAGGTACTTCAACGTGGTATTGATTATGTTGATTTTGCTCCCGACCGGGTTGCCATGCAGGACGCTACCGCCCAGATGGCCTTGCTCCAGTTTATGAATGCCGGGAAAAATGCGACTGCAGTGCCTTCAACAGTTCATTGCGACCACCTTATTCAGGCACAGGTAAATGGATTGGAAGATTTGAAAGTGGCCAAAAATCTGAATGAGGAAGTTTACAGTTTCCTTGAATCTGTATCAAATAAATATGGAATTGGTTTCTGGAAACCGGGTGCTGGTATTATTCACCAGGTTGTTCTTGAAAACTATGCTTTCCCGGGAGGTATGATGATTGGAACCGATTCACATACACCAAATGCAGGGGGGCTTGGAATGGTTGCCATTGGTGTTGGTGGTGCCGATGCAGTTGATGTTATGGCAGGAATGCCATGGGAATTAAAAATGCCAAAATTAATTGGCGTAAACCTTACTGGTAAACTTAACGGTTGGGCTGCTCCCAAAGATATTATTCTGAAAGTTGCAGGAATCCTTACTGTTAAAGGTGGTACTGGTTCTATTATCGAATATTTCGGGGAGGGGGCACGTTCACTTTCAGCAACGGGAAAAGGAACAATTTGTAATATGGGTGCCGAAGTTGGTGCAACTACAAGTTTGTTTGCATATGATGAAAGTATGGAACGTTACCTGAAAGCAACAGGGAGAGAACAGGTAGTAGAGTTAGCTAACGGAATAAAGGAACACTTAAAAGGTGACGATGAAGTTTATGAAAATCCTGATGTTTATTACGATCAGGTTATAAATATTAATTTATCGGAACTGGAACCACATATAAACGGCCCTTTTACACCCGACAGGGCAACACCTGTTTCCAGGATGAAACAAACAGCCAAAGAAAACGGATGGCCTCTTGAAGTTTCTGTAGGATTGATCGGAAGCTGTACAAACTCGTCATATGAAGATATTTCGAGAGCAGCATCTATTGCTGAGCAGGCAGTAGAAAAAGGACTGATTGCAAAAGCTGAATTTACAATAACACCTGGATCTGAACAGGTTCGGTTCACCATTGAACGGGATGGTTTTATCAATACTTTTGAAAAAATGGGAGGGAAAGTATTTGCCAATGCCTGTGGTCCGTGTATTGGCCAGTGGGCACGCCCCGGTGCCGAAAAACAGGAAAAAAACACCATTGTACATTCATTTAACAGGAACTTCTCAAAACGTGCTGACGGGAATCCAAACACGCATGCTTTTGTAACTTCGCCTGAGATGGTTACCGCACTAGCAATTTCAGGAAGGCTGGATTTTAATCCGCTTACTGATTCTTTATTAAATAATAATGGAGAAAAAGTTATGTTAACTCCTCCAAGTGGTATCGAACTTCCCGAAAAAGGTTTTGATGTGAAAGACCGCGGATTCCAGGCACCTGCTGAAAACGGAGTTAATGTTGAAGTAAATGTTGCGCCTGATTCAAAAAGGCTTCAACTTCTTGAGCCCTTTGATGCCTGGGATGGAAAGAATATTACCGGTGCCAAATTGTTAATAAAGGCTCTGGGGAAATGTACAACCGACCATATTTCAATGGCCGGTCCATGGCTACGTTTTCGTGGGCATCTCGATAATATTTCAAATAATATGCTAATTGGTGCGGTTAATGCTTTTAACAGCGAAACAAATTCGGTTAAAAACCAGTTAACCGGGAATTATGATGAAGTGCCAAAAGTTCAGCGGGAATACAAAAGCAAAGGGATCCCTTCAGTTGTAGTCGGAGATCATAATTACGGCGAAGGATCATCACGTGAGCATGCAGCCATGGAACCAAGGCATCTTGGTGTGAAAGCAGTATTTGTAAAATCATTTGCCAGGATACATGAAACAAACCTGAAAAAACAGGGAATGCTGGCCCTTACATTTGCAAATGAAAATGATTATGACCTGATAGAGGAAGATGATACTTTCAACTTTATTGACCTGGTTGATTTTGCTCCGGGAAAATCATTAACGGTTCAGGTTGTTCACCTGAACGGATCAGGCGATACTATTGAATTAAACCATTCATATAATTCTCAGCAAATTGAATGGTTTAAAGCAGGATCAGCATTAAATCTTATAAAAAAACAAAATAACTAATGATGCCTTTAATAATTGTTAATGAAATAATTAAAGGGCAAAAAATTTAAATTTAAAATGCAAAAAATAAAGGTTCAAAATCCGGTCGTAGAACTCGACGGTGATGAAATGACGAGAGTCATCTGGGAATTTATAAAGGAGAAACTGATCTTACCCTATCTTGATATCGAATTAAAATATTTCGACCTTGGGATGGAATACCGGGATGCTACAAATGATCAGGTAACAATTGATGCAGCACATGCGATTCAAAAATATGGCGTTGGTGTAAAATGTGCAACAATTACTCCTGATGAAGCACGTGTTGAAGAATTTGGGTTAAAAAAAATGTGGAAATCGCCAAATGGTACGATCCGCAATATATTAGGAGGTACTGTTTTTCGCGAACCGATCCTTATAAAAAATGTACCACGCCTTGTACCTGGCTGGAAACAACCGATTTGTATCGGCCGTCATGCATTTGGTGACCAGTACCGTGCGACTGATTTCCTGACTAAAGGGAAAGGAAAGCTGACAATTACTTTTACCCCGGAAGACGGAAGTGAACCAATTTCACATGAAGTATTTGATTTCGAGGGAGATGGATTGGCGATGGCGATGTACAATACCGATGAATCGATACAGGGGTTTGCACGTTCGTGTATGAATACGGCAATCGATAAAAAGTGGCCGCTCTATATGTCAACTAAAAATACCATCCTTAAAAAATATGACGGAAGGTTTAAAGATATATTCCAGGAAATTTTTGAAACCGAATTCAAAGAAAAATTTGAAGAAGCCGGTATTACTTATGAGCACAGGTTAATTGACGACATGGTTGCCGCTGCATTAAAATGGGAAGGTGGATTTGTATGGGCATGTAAAAACTACGATGGCGATGTACAAAGCGATACAGTTGCCCAGGGTTTTGGTTCTTTGGGATTAATGACTTCTGTTTTGGTTACACCCGATGGAAAAACCATGGAAGCTGAAGCTGCTCATGGAACAGTGACAAGGCATTTTCGTCAGCACCAGAAAGGAAATCCAACTTCAACAAATCCGATCGCCAGCATTTTTGCATGGACAAGGGGTTTAGCATTCCGGGGAAAATTGGATGGGAATCAGGAATTAATCAATTTTGCCAACGCACTTGAACAGGTTTGTGTTGAAACAGTGGAAGAAGGTAAAATGACAAAAGATTTGGCTTTGATTATCCATGGGAAGGACCTGAAAGAAGAACATTACCTGACAACTCAGGGATTTCTTTCTGCATTGGATGAAAACCTGAAGAAAAAACTGATTTAATTAACTGCAAATTAATTAACTTGTAAGGCATAGTTCTATTATTATTTAATAATGACTGAAAAAATAAAAATAAAAGACGGGAAGTTAATTGTTCCTGAGAATCCAGTTATCCCCTTTATTGAGGGTGACGGAATAGGGAAGGATATTACTTTGCCTTCGCAAAAAGTTATTGATGCAGCAGTTAAAAAAGCCTATAACGGGTCAAAAAAAATACAATGGAAGGAATTTCCTGCAGGTGAAAAAGCATTTAAACAAACAGGAAATTATCTACCTGATGAAACGCTGGCTGCTTTTAAAGAATACCTGGTAGGAATAAAAGGCCCGCTGCAAACACCGGTTGGTGGTGGAATCAGATCATTAAATGTTGCATTAAGGCAGGCTCTTGATTTATTTGTATGCCTGAGACCTGTCCGTTGGTTTAAGGGTGTCCCCTCTCCCATTCGTTACCCATCGCTTGTTGACATGCATATTTTCAGGGAAAATACTGAAGACATATATGCCGGGATTGAATACATGGCAGGAGGTGTGGATGCCGGTAAACTACGTGACTTTTTGATAAAAGAAATGGGTGTTGACAAAATCCGTTTTCCCGAATCTTCATCGTTTGGAATAAAACCTGTTTCAAAAGAAGGTTCCGAAAGGTTAATACGGGCAGCTGTTAATTATGCGATAAAAAGAAAACTTCCTTCTGTAACTCTTGTTCACAAAGGAAATATAATGAAGTTTACCGAAGGAGCTTTTAAAAACTGGGGTTACGAACTTGCTGAGCAGGAATTTGCAGAACAAACTTTTACCTGGCGGCAATACGAGGATCTGAAAAAATCAGAAGGGAAAGAAGCAGCAGATGTTGCTTTAAATGAAGCAAAAAAAACAGGAAAAGTTATAATTAAAGATGTTATAACCGATGCATTTTTGCAGGAATCGTTGTTAAAGCCTTTTGACCATTCGGTTATTGCTACCATGAACCTGAACGGCGATTATATTTCAGACCAGTTAGCAGCGATGGTGGGAGGAATTGGAATTTCACCCGGAGCCAATATTAATTTCAGAAGTGGCTATGCAATTTTTGAAGCAACTCATGGCACAGCACCCGATATTGCCGGTACAGGAAAAGCAAATCCAAGTTCACTCATCCTTTCCGGTGTAATGTTACTTGAATACCTGGGTTGGGACATGGCAGCAGAACATGTTTATGATGCAATGGAGCATACTTTTGCCAAACGAAGGGTAACTTCCGACCTTTATGCGCAAATGGAAGGTGCCACGTTACTGTCTACTTCAGAATTTGCAGATGAAATAATAAATAATATGCATTAAAATTATCAAAGAAATAAATTAAAAATTATGGAATATATTAAGTATCGATTTTTTCAAAAGGCCAGTAAATGTTCCAAGGAATATCAACGGCTTAAGGCAGAACATTCCGACAAAGTTATTGCCAATGTTACATTGGGGCAGATACTTACAGGAATGAAAGGTATTCCACTGCTTGTTACTGACACATCAAAACTTGATCCCGAAGAAGGGATCCGGTTTAAAGGTTATTCAATTTCAGAGCTACAGGAAAAGCTTCCCAGGATCAACCCGGATGGAGAACCACTTCCTGAAGGTTTGTTTTACCTGATGTTAATTGGAGAAATACCCAGCCGGGAAGATGTCAACAACCTGTCGAAGGATTGGGCGACAAGGGCGCATGTCCCTCAGCATGTTTTCGATGTTATTGACGCTATGCCAAAAAATTCAAAGCCAATGACTCAGTTCAGTGCAGCAATACTTTCCATGGCAACAGAATCGATCTTCCAAAAAGCATACAGGGCTGGTGTAAGTAAAAAATACTTCTGGGATTCGACATATGAAGATGTAATGAACCTGATTGCCAGGTTGCCACACATTGCAGCTTATATTTACAGAAGGAATTTTCATAACGAAGAACATATAGAACCCAATCCACGCCTCGACTGGGCGGGAAACCTGGCTCACATGATGGGATTTGATTCAGAAGATATCAGGAGGTTATTCCGTTTGTACATGGTAATCCATGCCGACCACGAAGGAGGTAATGTTTCTGCTCACACAGCCCACCTTGTCGGATCAGCGTTAAGTAATGTGTATTATGCTTATGCGGCAGCAATGACTGGCTTAGCAGGACCACTCCACGGTTTTGCAAACCAGGATGTTATTCACTGGATTTTTGAAATGATAGAGGCACTGGATACAAATACTCCTTCTGATAAACAAATTGAAGATTACTGTAAATTTACTTTACAGGAAGGAAGGGTTATTCCGGGATACGGACATGCTGTTTTACGTAAAACTGACCCACGTTTTACAGCTCAGCAGGAATTTGCAAATAAATATATTAAGGATGACCCGATTGTTGACATTGTTAATCAGCTTTACAGGGTAGTACCGCCAATCCTGTCTGAAGTAGGGAAAATTCAGAATCCATGGCCAAATGTTGATGCTTATTCCGGGTCGTTATTATATCACTATGGAATTAAGGAATATTCGTTTTACACTGTTTTATTTGGTGTTTCAAGGGCTTTGGGAGTGCTTGCATCATTAACAATTGACAGAATCTACGGAATGCCAATTGAACGGCCAACATCACATCCTTTAAAATGGTACAGGGACCGTGTTGATCCAAGCACAAAAGAAAATTGTTAATATACAAAAGGAGCCGGTTTGAACCAGCTTCTTGTTTTTTAAGGCTATAATTTTAAACGAATTTTAAACCGTGATAACAAAACAGAAAATAGTACCATAAGTAGCGCCCATACTATCGAGCCTGCAACTGCCAGTATCATATTTGAATCCTGTTTATAAAAAAAGACGTGTAACCCCAATCCCCAAATAGAATAATAAACAATATCGGGGGCAAGGTAAGTTGTCAGTGAATTCTGACCTACCCAATTGAATAATTTTGCCCACCCTGTTTTCTTCCAGACATCAGCAATCAGGAAAACAACAGCAAATAAAAGTATGCTGATTCCGTTACAAAGCATTCCCCAGCTTGGTGTTGCTTTGATTTTTGAAATAATAAACCAATTCCGTAAAATAAAGCCAATAATTATTGATAATCCTCCTAAAAGGATTATAGAAATCAACAATTTTTTGTACCCGGATTTTAATAAACTTTGAAATACCAAACTGAAAAGAAGGCCAGCAAGGACAACAGAAGGTGTATTCCCGCCAATAAGAGTACCGAGCACAGGTTGTACAGGATTAAGAAAATTTAATAAACCAAGTTCAGATAGAATATTCAGGGCGACAAAAAACAGCCATGCGAATAAAATTCCCGGTATTTTATTACCGATGAGCAAATATGCAAAAGCAGCAGCCAGGTACCCCCATCCTATCAATCCAAGAATTCCCCACCAGCCAGTTTTCAGCCAACTGACATTTTCAGCAGTTCCTGCGTGGAAAACGACTGCCAGCATAACTAATCCTAAAATGCCTATTATTTTTAATCCCAGGTATATTTTTCTATAAGAAGGATTTAAAGGATATTGATTCCAAATCAGGAATACCGAAACATACATTAATATTGCCCATAACTGCTCATTGATCCCTGAAAGTTCAGGATTTAACCTTCCTGAATTAAACATTAATACTCCAATAATTAACAGGCTGATAGTCCTTAATAATATATGACCCGATATTTTCAGTTTTGAATCTCCTTTATTTGCCCTTGCCTTAATTGCAAAAGGTATCGACATTCCAACCATAAATAAGAATCCGGGAAATACCCAGTCGGCAAGGCCCATCCCGTCAACATTTGCTTTGGTATGAACCATCCATTGCGGCACTCCTTTTACATATAAATCGTTTACAAAAAGCATTAAAAACAGGGTTAGGCCCCGCATAATATCGATTGATACAATTCTTGTTTTTTCAGCCATCAGATACAATTTTAACCGGTAATTTCAGGCTGATTAAGTTAAATAAATATTTTCTGTTTTCTGAGTCTGGGAAGATGAATGCTTATAACAGCTTTATTCCAACTGTTAACAAAAAAGTATTGTTTTTTGAAGTGAATGAATTACCGGAATAAATATTTCCACTGCTGTTTTCAACACGGGCATCCACCGTTAGGAAAAGGAAATCGGCACCAATACCATATTGCCAGCCAAAAAAGCTATCCTTAAAATATTCTTTTGAAAATCGGCTATCGGTGGTTTCAATCGAACTATCGGTAATAAAACTAAAAACCGGACCCGCTAATATCCTTATATTCACAGCTTCACCGTTCAGTATTTTAAAACCGGCAAGGACCGGCACATCCACAACGTTGTAATTAAACGAACTGACAGTCTCAAGGGGGTGCCCGCCAACAATTTCTTCAATATCGCCCCCTTTTGAGCAATAATATGCTTCAGGTTGGATATAGAAATAATTCAGGTTAATCCGGGCAAATGCGCCTACATGATAACTTAAAATAGTTGATGAATTAAAATCTTCAGAATCGACTGAAAATCTGGAGTTATTAAGGCCTGCCTTTAATCCCAGGTCAAATTCATATTGTGCAAATAAGCTTAAAGTAAAAAAGAAAAATATTGAAGTCAAGATAAATTTTTTCATGGTTAAAATTTAATATTAAAACGACACACAGAACCTGATAGTATAAAATTCTGTTAAATAAAGCAAATATTTTCCGAAAACCAGCTATTTATCCTTTACTGCTTCTTTTCTTTTATTTCTGTTAATTGTAGAAGGTTTTGGCCTACGGACACCATAAGAGCCCATAAACAATTTACCTCGCCTTGTTTTTCTGTCTCCTTTGCCCATAATAAACACTTTTAAATTTTGCTATCTAATATATACAATCCGGAGCAGAGAACCAAAATCTTATAAATGAATCAGATAAAATAAAAAAAAATCCTTAAAATTGACTATCAGCGTGGCAGAGCCAAGGAGTATTTTGTCTCCTGATAGCTATCGGGATATTTTCAGCAACAATGCTGAAAAACCGGTTTTTTTTATTTCACCCCTCTGTCATACGCCATTTGGCGAATGACATCTCCCCTGGAAGCCAGGGAAGAATATAAGGTAACTCCGAGGCAAAGCCCCGGAGAATTATTTCGATTAAAAAAAATTCCCGCTTCGACGGGAATAAAAAATCATAATATGATCTTTTCTGAATAAAACTCATGAAATATATTTAATCAGAATCAGAAATAAAATTTAAATCTTCTACCGACTTAACCAGTTTTATAAATTCCGACCGGTAACCTTCACTATCTTCCCCCCTGGCATTTTGAGCCAGTTCAACAATATTATTTACTGAAGAAGAACCTTTGAATTCTGAATTTCTCAACAACATTCCGAATGAGGCAACTGCAGCTGAAAACCTGAAATCATCAGATGTGTTATTGAATTTTAAAGGATTCCCTGAGACTACCTTTTCCAGCAACCGGCTTTTATTTCCATCCGGTTGTTTGTACCGTAATTTTATGGTCAGAATTTCATCGGAAACTTTAGCTGATGATTTTTTTCTTTCCTGATATTTTAAAGGGTCAACAGAAACAGGCCCTTCATCTGAACCGGCAGGTATTATTTCATACAAAGCAGTTACTGTATGCCCTGCCCCTATTTCGCCGGCATCTTTTGTGTCATCGTTAAAATCTTCATCATTCAGCAAACGGTTTTCATATCCAACCAACCTGTATGATTTAACTTGTTGCGGATTGAACTCAAGCTGGAATTTAACATCTTTTGCAATGGTGAAAAGAGTTCCCCCAAATTCATTTATCAATACTTTCCGGGCTTCGTGAATATTATCAATGTAGGCATAATTCCCGTTACCTTTATCGGCAATGGTTTCCATTTTATCGTCTTTAATGTTGCCAGTCCCAAATCCAAGCACAGTCATAAAAATCCCGTTTTCACGTTCATTTTCAACCAGCCGTTCCATTTCCGATGTACTGGACACACCAACATTAAAATCACCGTCGGTGGCAAGAATAATGCGGTTATTTCCACCTTTAATGAAGTTCTCTTTTGCTATTTTGTATGCCAGTTTTAAACCTTCACCACCGGCTGTTGAACCTCCTGCCTGGAGCCTTTCAATGGCTTCGAGTATTTCCCCTTTTTTATTACCTGGAGTTGAATCCAGTACTTTTCCGGCTGCGCCTGCATAAACCACTATTGCAATCCTGTCGTTTGGCCGTAATTCGTTAACAAGTAACCTGAATGCCTTTTTTACAAGTGGCAGTTTATTATACGCATCCATCGATCCGGAAACATCCAAAAGAAAAACCAGGTTGGAAGCCGGCAATTCGGTTTTATCAATACTTTTCCCTTTCAATCCGATATGAAGTAGCTGGTGGCTGCTGTTCCAGGGGCATTCCGATAATTCGGTATAAACACTAAAAGGATGCTCACCTTTTGGCTCAGGATAATTATAAGAAAAATAATTAATCATTTCTTCCACCCTGACTGCATCAACTGGTGGCCTGTCGCCCTGGTTCAGGAAACGGCGGACATTGGAATATGATGCATTATCCACATCGATTGAGAAAGTTGATAAAGGATTATTCAAAACGCTTTTAAAACCATTTTCATGGATGGTGGAATAGTTTTCTGTGTTCCGATCGGAAGGTGGCATTACTCCACCAACATGTATTCCCCGCGCCATCGATGATTTTTTCCCAAAGAGGGATGGCGCACTGATTACAACAGCATCTTCACATTCAACTAATTTCACTTCTTCATTTAAGGTTACTAATTCAGTTTTAAGAACAACATTGATATTGTTTTTTGTACCGATTTTAATTTTTTCTGTTTTATATCCGATAAATGAAAAAATTAAATATGAATCATTTGGCAATACTTCAATCTGATAAAAACCTTTATGGTCTGTAACGGTTCCACGAGTACCATTTTCAACCAGAACTGTTACTCCGGGTAATACATTTCCCTGTTCATCGCTTACTGTTCCGTTTACAATTTTTGATTGAGCCTGAACAAAAACGGAAATACTAAAGAATAAAAGAATAAAAATTGATGTTTTCATGATTTAAAATTTTTAAGATTTAACTGATTTTGTAAAGAGGATGTATTTTTTTCAGAGATTCCATAAAATATTTTCATAAAAAAATGAAAACACCTAATTTTAGCATAAACAGAAATGCTCATTTATGCCTCTTATCCCTGTTAAAGGAAAGTTGAAAAATAAATCGGATGAACAGCTTTTAAGCCTGTTCCTGGAAAAACAGGATATGGATTACCTTGGAGAACTTTTCGTAAGGTATATGCACCTCGTATACGGTATATGCCTGAAGTATTTTAAAAACAGGGATGATTCAAAAGATGCTGTAATGCAAATATTTGAAAAAGTAAATACAGAGGTACACAATCATACCATTTCAAATTTTAAAAGCTGGCTGTATGTGGTTTCAAAAAATTATTGCCTGATGGAACTCCGTAAAAAGGGCAATAAAAAGTTTTTGCAACCGGAAGAAAACATTTTCGTTTTTATGGAAAATAAACAGGAAATACATCTTGTAGACAACAGTGATAATTTAAATCTTGAAAAGGATTTACTGAATTGTATTGAAAGTTTAAAAAAAGAACAGAAACTATGCATCAGGTTATTTTATTTTGATAACAAACCATACAGGGAAATTGCCGAACAAATGGCATTTGATGAGAAAAAAGTAAAAAGTTATATTCAAAACGGAAAACGCAACTTAAAGATTTGCCTTGAGAAAAAAGATGGCACAAAAAGGTAAACATATCAGCAAAGATGATTTTATCAGGTACATTTCTGATAAAATGAGCCCTTCGGAAAGGAATCATTTTGAAAGATTGCTTCATCAATATCCATTTGAGGCTGAGGCTTTGGAAGGAATGTTGTTATCTGATCCTGATTTGATTACTGCTGACCTGAATGAATTATCCCGCAGAATCCAGGGAAAGAAGAAGTTTAATAGGGGCTGGTACAGGGCAGTTGCAGCAGTTTTACTTGTAATTATTGTATCAGGTGTTTTTATTGTTTTAAATAAAAAACAATCGCCAGTTGTTGTAATTACAGAAAATAGAACTGAAAAAAATGTTGAAAAAGGATTGATTCAACTAAAAGAAGAAGAACCTTCAATAGAAAATTATACTGATACTTCACAGTCAGAAAATGATGATTTTACAAATATAATTATAAATGAGCCGGTATTGAATACAGACGAATTGATTGTTGCGGACGAAGTAAGTCTTGATTTTCCTGATACTGAGTATAATGAAACACTGGAAATAGCTGATAAAGTCATTGAGACTGAAATACCAGAAATCTCAGCGGTTAGTGTTCCTAAGGGCGTTGCCAGCGAGGCTCTTCAACATGTGGTCAGTGGTATTGAAATTCAACAGGCAAAAAAAACAAATGCTAAAATGGCATTTGATAAAAATATAGCCTTGCCTGCTTCAAAAAAATCTGTTTCAGGGATTATATTATCGGCTGAAGACAGCACTCCGGTTAATGGTATAAATGTTTTGGCAAAAGGGACAACAATTGGCACAGTCACTGATATCGACGGTAACTTTAATCTTCCACTAACTGCCGATAGCAATATCACCATTCTTGCCAGTTTTATCGGTATGGAAACAGCCGAAATCAGCATTGCATCTGACTCTCAGAACATTATTTATCTGGAGCCATCTGAACTTGCTTTAGATGAGGTAGTAACTGTTGGGTATGATAAAGAAAACGCACAAACCACCGAACAATCAAAAACCAGGGCAGAGCCTGTAAACGGGTACAGTGAATTCAGAAAATACTTAAAAGGAAAATGTATAATTCCGGATGGCTACAATACTGAAAATAATATAGTTAAAGTTGAATTAACAATTAATGAATCAGGTGAGATAATTAATATTGAACCAATAAATTCACCTGATTCATTATTATTTAAAAAGTCTGTTAAAATTTTAAATGAAGGGCCCAACTGGAATCCGGCAATAAATAATGAAATTCCAGTTCAGTCAATAGTTACATTAAGGCTTCGATTCCGTTAAGAAACTATAAGTTTTATCTCCCAGATAAAAAAACTGTTTACTTTTTGATATTAGTATTTAACTATTTTTTTGATCTGAATACCATTTTCATTTTTGAAAGCAACGATATATACTCCGGCTTTTACCGATTGTGTTTTCCATAAAAACTGATGAATTCCTGGTTGCAGGGAGCCATTAAATACAGTTTCAATCAATTCACCATTCAAATTATAAACATCGATTCCTGCCATACATAATTCTGTTACGCTTACAGGGATGTTTACTTCTGTATTAAATGGATTCGGATAACAGTCCATTAATGCAGAATCAGTAATTTTATTTCCATATTCTGTAACAGGATTAACTCCACTGTTAGGAAGGCCGGGTGTTCCTCCTTTGATAACAGAATTATTCCAGTTATATCCAAGCATATTGTCTTTGTTGGGATCAGGAAGTGCTAAAGTATAACCTT
>JAFGGF010000286.1 GCA_016930735.1 Prolixibacteraceae bacterium | reverse complement strand
TTGAGGCAACAAACCGGTTAGAATCTCTGAAGGAAGCCGAAAATATTTTCAAAGCAAATGCAAATAACTCAGTTGGTATCGAAACTTACCTTGAACTCGGAAACTACTTTTTAACCAATGCGAACTCCGACTCGGCATTATTATATTTTGAAAAAGCACGGCATCTTTCAAATCTTTTAAACGACCGTTTTTATACAGCACGTTCTGAACAGGAACTTGGTAAATATTATCTGACTATCGGGGATACGGAGACAGCGCGAAATTATGCAACTTCTGCAAAAGATATTTATACATCGATGAAGGATACCTTCTGGCTTTTACAGCAACTCAACTTTATGGCTGACCTTGAAATTGCAGAAGGGAACCTGGAAAAAGGGATACAATTATACACCAACGTGATCAGTAAGGGATTAAAAACCCGCGATTCAGAAGCCATTTCAATTGCATATTATAATATTGCCAAAATTCAAATTTTGCAATCAAGGTTTGATGAAGCTTTTAAAAACCTTAAAACTTCAAAAAGTTTATTCAGCACTAATAAATACCGGGAACTGGCAGCAAAAATAAATAACAAGCTTGGCTTTGTTTACATCGCTCTTGGAATGGATTCGTTGTCATATCATATTCTTAATGAATCTCTGGAATTGAATTCTGCAAATAATCCTGAAATTTTATCCGAAACAAACTTATTCCTGGCTTCCTTTTTTCAAAAAATAAAAAAGCTGGACATGGCTTTAAGTTCGATTGAAAAATCGATCGAATTAGCAGGACTGACTGGAAACGAATCATTATATCTGTCGGGAATAAATAAAAAAGCTGATATTTTATACAATAACAACCAGTTAACCGAATCGAAAAACCTGATCGAAAAAAATCAGGATGAAATTCAAAAAACTCAGGATTCAGGAATAAAAGCAGAATATTATGAAATATACTCCCGGATTTTATATCAACTGGGTGATATTAATGATGCGGCCGGAGCTGCTGCAATCGCATACGAAGAAGCACGGAAAAGCAGGAATCTGATTTTAAAACAAAAAAGTGCATTTACCCTGGGGCAGGTTATGAACGAAAGAGGGCAGTTTATTTCAGCTTCACGTTTTTTACTTTTAAGTAACCAGTTTAAAGATTCACTGGCAATTATCGTAAATAATGAAATATTAAAAAATGAAATAAATAAATACGAGCATGTTAACAGTTCAACCGGATTAACTGCAAACCGCGAATCAACCAGAAAGAATAAAAGTTCGATTTTCAGTAAAGATGATTCGAACAACAGAATTCAAAACCTTTTAATTATTTCAATAGTATTACTGGTTATTTTAATTTCTTTCTTTTCTATTCTTATTTTTAAAGGATATAAAAGTAACCGGAAACTATATAACGACCTGAGTCTGGGTAAATCCGTCTCAGGCAAAAACGATGAACTGGAAAAACTGGCTGTTTTAAATAATAAAATCTTTTCTGTTATCTCTCATGATTTAAGGTCGCCGATTATTTCCATAAAAGATTCGATTGACTTTCTCAGGCAGGAGGAACTGGATGAAGAAACAAAAAAGGAAGCACTTGTCTTATCAGAAGAACTGGCTGAAGCTACATTGAACCTTCTTGATAACCTGCTTGGTTGGGCTAAAAACCAGAAGAAAAAAGTTGATCCGAAAAAAGTTCCGGTTAAAATACTTGATGAAATTAATCAGATTGAATATTTATTTAAATCATCGTTAGCAAAAAAAGAAATCAATTTTACAGTCGATTGCGACGAAAATGTTGTTGCACTTGCCGATAATGAATTGATAAACCTGGCTTTAAGGAACCTGATTTCCAATGCTGTTAAATTTACTCCCCGTGGAGGCAATATCCATATTTCCGGAAGTTCTTTTGATAATAAAATTGTAGTTTCTGTTAAAGATACCGGGATTGGAATTTCAAAAGAAGACCAGTCAAAAATTCTTTCTCCCGATTTATTTTTTACAAAAAACGGGACTGAAAATGAAAGCGGTAGCGGAATAGGATTAAAATTGGTAAATGAATTTGTAAAAATTATGGGTGGTGAATTAAAAATTGAAAGCATACACGGGCAAGGCAGTAAATTCCTTTTTACACTTCCTGAATTTATAGCAAAAAAAAATCCCAAATCCACTGAACCCGTTTTTAAACATACGATTAACTGAAACATCAGTTTAATTAACCTCTCCTTTATTGTTATAAAACATAATCTGTTTGATAAATCGAGCATGATTTTTGATACTACTAATTCGAATTTTTTAAAATTTTGTTCGATGTTTTTATATAGCGGAGGTTTAAATGGAAGAAGTTCGGTCTTAGATGGTGAAAAATCCAAATTAAATGAACTGAGGGAAGGGATGAATCCAAAAAATAATCATTCATTTCAAAGTCTGAATAAATGGGTGTTAAAAA
This sequence comes from Prolixibacteraceae bacterium, assembly GCA_016930735.1. Lineage (GTDB taxonomy): Bacteria > Bacteroidota > Bacteroidia > Bacteroidales > Prolixibacteraceae > JABMQB01. The sequence goes on along the minus strand of JAFGGF010000286.1, from coordinate 4,999 downwards.
AAGGGAATCACTTGTTAACCAGAAATGGGAAAAGCTGCGCAGTATCTTATAATATTCTTCTTTTAACGGATTGAATTTTACATTAGGTCAGGTTGCTCCAAAGCCACACAAATGACCTGCTAAAAATTTTACTTTACAAATAATTACTTTTTATAGTAAGTTTACAATAAACATTGTAAGAAATCCAAATCAATTAATCCAATTTCTTTTGATTAAGAAATTATTGCGATTTCTCCAAAAAATATTAGTTTTGCTGTCCGAAATAAAGGGTTCCTTGGCCGAGTGGCTAGGCAACGGTCTGCAAAACCGTGTACGGCGGTTCGAATCCGCCAGGGACCTCAACCTTAGAAGTCCGGTTGTATACTAATTACACCCGGACTTTTGTTTTTCATAAAATAAAATTCATTAGATTCATAATTATAAATCCAAAGAATATTCATAACTTTCTTATATAAACCAAAGTATCAACAACTACTATGAAACCAGTGAAAATATTCTTCATTCTGATTTTTTGTTTATTTCAATTTATAGGAAATTCACAAGAACCATTAAAATTAAAAAAAGGGATTATCAACACAACTGAGGGGACAATTATCAAATTTAGTTCCCTAAATCAGGATGGTTTGGTTTTTACCTTTACAGAACCCGGATCCAATGTTAACCGCAACATAAATATGGATCAGATTCTGTCGATCAGTAAAAAAACCGGTGACCATATGGTCCTTTATGGGCTGGCAATGGGTGCCTCAGGATGCCTTGGAGCTGTGCTCGGCGCAAGCCTGGCTGAAAGCGATGCAAATTCAATGGGTATGACTGTGGACCAGGATTCTAAAAAGAATACCATTCTTATTCTTACAGGAATCTCTACATTGGCAGGAGCCATTTGGGGAGCCGCTACCCCAAAATACAGCAAAGTTTACGAAAATCCACAATACGCGGAACGATTTATCGACCGGTTTAATGTCGGTATCAGTATTGGAAAAGAAACCCAGTTATGTTTACGTTATAATTTCTAAAACCAATTCTCATGAAAAAAGTATTATATCCTTTAATGTTTGTTGCTCTGATGGCATTAATGATTGCATGTTCATCAACAAAAAAAGTAGCTGCTCCCGATCCGTTAAAACAATTGGAAGCTCCTGCTGATAAAGCCCTCCTTTACATTGTCAGGCCTGCATTTGTTGGAACAGCAATTAATTTCAACGTTTCTATCGATGGTGAATTTATCGGAAAAACCAAAGGCAAGAATTTTATCTATACCATGTTGGAACCAGGAAAACATACAATCCTTTCCCAGGCTGAAAACAAGGAAGAACTTGAAATGGTTTTTGAGGCCGGCAAAATCTATTATATTGAGCAGGTACCTAAAATGGGTATAATTAAAGCACGAAACAAACTCGAAACTTTAAATGCTGCCGAAGGGATTAAAAAATTAGCTCAATGCAGGCTAACAAAGGGATTCGTGGCTAAATAATTTCAGCCATAACCCCCTCTCTTAAAGCATAGTCGGTTTGGAAAACAGTATTGATATCCAAAGCCGTAATTACCTGATTAATCAATATAACAGCCGGGACAATCAGGTCAATCCTCACATTGTCCATTCCTTTCATCTCTTTACGTTCTTTCCGGGTGGAATTGATCAGTATTTTGTAAATTTTAAAAAAATCATTCAACCTGATTTCCTGACGCACTCTTTTTTTGGATCCGGGATCAACTTTGTCTATTAAATCGGCAATTGTATCAAATGCGCCTGAGCAGCCAATCAGTGTTCTTACGCCTGCATTTTTGGCATTAAAAATGGCATCAATGTGCTGTAATTTGAAAAACCGGATCAATTCCGTCTCCTCCTGTTTGCTGATTGGGTCAGAAAGGCTAAACATGTTTATTATACGGGACATCCCAGAAGGTATGCTTTCTTCCCAGATAATTTCAGAACCACTGGTAACAATAAACTCATTGCTTCCACCTCCGATATCAAGAATTAATGATGGACTTTCAATTTGATTAAAAGCCAGAAGTGCGCCCTTGAAAATCAGTTCGGCTTCGCGTTCACCGGTAATAACATTGGGTTCAAGACCTGTTTTGTCCTGTATAAAACTGACAAACTCATCACGGTTTCCTGCATCCCTTACTGCAGAAGTTGCGATTAATTCAACTCTTGATATTGAAAATTCCCTGATTTTTTTTAAATGATTTTCCAATGCCTGAGAAGTTCTAATAAAAGCGTCTTCTCTTATCCAGTTTTCGTTTTTTTTACTAAAAAGTAACCTTACAGGTTCTTTCCCCCTATAAAGAACCTTATAATTGGACTCCAGTATTTCTGCAATCAGCAGGTTACAGGTATTCGTTCCAAGGTCGATAATTGCTAACCGCATATTTCAAATAATAAAACGCAAAGATGGGAAATAAATTTATTGTATTTCATGCTTTCAGTATTTGAATATTAACATTTTATATAAAACATTTGTTTTATACTATCAATTATGACTTTCCTGCTTAAATGAGGTGAATTTTTAATTAACGAGTTGCAAAATTGATAACATCCTCTTTGTCGATTTTCTGATCACATAAAATTATAAGGCGTTCAATTACATTTCTGAATTCCCTGATATTGCCAGTCCAGACTATTTGTTTCAATTCTGATAATGCTTCATCAGTAATTATTTTTTTAGGCATTCCGTATTCATTACAAACCTGGGTGATAAAATGATCGGCTAAAAGCGGGATATCTTCAATCCTTTCATTCAGTGAGGGGACATGTATTAGTATAACGCTTAACCTGTGGTACAGGTCTTCTCTGAAATTTCCGGCTTCAATTTCATGCGACAGGTTTTTATTAGTTGCTGCCACAACTCTTACATCCACTTTAATATGTTTATCTCCCCCAACCCTGCTGATAATACTTTCCTGTAATGCCCTGAGTACTTTTGCCTGTGCAGAAAGGCTCATATCACCAATTTCATCCAAAAATAAAGTACCTCCTGAAGCCTGCTCAAATTTTCCGATCCTTTGTTTAACAGCCGAAGTAAATGCTCCCTTTTCATGCCCGAATAATTCACTCTCGATCAATTCGGAAGGAATAGCCGCGCAGTTAACTTCAACAAAGGGGCCTGATGACCGGTTACTCATATCATGAATCCTCCTGGCAACCAGTTCTTTCCCTGTCCCGTTCAAGCCTGTAATCAATACACGTGCATCTGTGGGAGCAACTCTGTCGGCCATATCAATTACTTTTCTGATTGCAGCCGATTCTCCAACAATCTGATATCTTTTGCTAACCTTCTTTTTGAGCAACCTGGTTTCGGTAACCAGGTTAGATTTATCCATGGCGTTCCTGATCGTAATCAGCAGCCGGTTTAAATCAAGCGGCTTTTCAATAAAATCATATGCACCTTTTTTAATCGAATCAACTGCAGTATCGATGTTTCCGTGCCCTGAAATCATAACTACCGGAATATCGGGATTCAGAGCTGTCAGCTTTTCCATTACTTCAATACCATCCATCCCGGGCATTTTAATATCACATAATACTATATCAATTTCATGGTTCCTGAATAGTTCTATTCCGCTTTGCCCATCTTCAGCCAAATCAACTTCATATTTTTCGTATTCCAGAATTTCTTTTAATGTATTCCGGATACTTCGCTCATCGTCGATAACCAGGATTTTTGACATATAATTTTATTTTTATTCAGAATGTAAAAATAATGGAAGTTAATCGGATAAAAAATTGATATGATTGAAAAGATATCAAAATGATTTTTCCTGAATATGTTGGAAGGTAAATTTATTAAAAAACAAAAAACCCGATATTTTTTACCGGGCAATTTTATCTATATGGTTTTTAAATATGTTGTCAGCAACCTCCGCCAGCCACCGAAGCTTTTTTCCTTTGCTGTATAACAACAGGTTTATTCGATAGTTGATCATTTTCTTCGACAGCTCCGTTTTTAAGAGCAACTTTTTCAGAATCGTAACAGGGCACTTCCTTTTTCCAGGATGAATCATTCTGGGTTGCAGCAAGGTTATTGCTGTGCTGAATGTAATACTGATAACCTCCTGCAAGAATTTTAACATTATCAAAGCCTACCTGCCTGAAAATCATCCAGGGTCCGTTGGCCTGTAACTCATCTTCGCCATACAATACAACAGTTACTCCCATTTCATTCAGATTTTCAAGCCTCTCAAAGTTTTCTTTTTTAGTCAGATCGTTTGCCGATAAATTCTCAGCACCCGGAATATGCCCCTGCCCAAAAACAAAATTATTCCGGATATCAAATAATACAATATTTTCCGGTTTATTTTTAATTAACTCATCGAGTTGCCAGGGATAAAAATATATATCATCACTGCTTAATTGCTCCAGGCTTTCATTCATATTGTATTTATAACTAATCAATGGTTTCCGCATAGTTAAAAATCCCACAACCAAAACGGCTACAAAAACTATCAGTGCTACTAATGTCTTCCATGGATTCAATTCGTGTATATGCATGGTTATTATTTTAAATTACGTTTTTAATTAACATCCTCCCGAAGCAACATTACTTCTTTCCTTACGGGTAATTTTTACATTCAACCCTGAAGTTTCCTGTTCCTCGGCTTTAGCTCCTGTGAAATACAACTGTGCTCCCTTCCTTGACTGGTATATTTCAAATTCTGAGTTCGAAGCACTTTCTGCAGGTCTTTTCGGTTCTATTATCGTTTCAACCCATTGGTTCATTCCACCTTTCATTACATAAGTACTGCTAAAACCCAGCCGTTTAGTAAGCACCCAGGCCTGATCGGCTTTAATATCATCTTCTGAAACAAAAACTACTTTGGTTCCCGGTATCCCGAAATACGACAGGTTATCTTCATTTAATAAATTTTCGAGAGGAATATTTAATGATTGCTGAATTGAGTATTTCTGAAAATCTTCTTCACTACGGACATCGACCAGCATAAGAGATGGGTCTCCCTGAATAATCATATTTGCAACCTGGTCGGTAGTAATATA
>JAFGGF010000285.1 GCA_016930735.1 Prolixibacteraceae bacterium | reverse complement strand
ATGTTTTTTGCTTTTAGCCTGCTTCTGTTTTTAGTACTTAAACCAAAAAGAAAAAAATCTAAATAGAAATTATGACGAATTCAAATGCAGCTAATGATGTAAGCTATCTCGAATATCAGGGGAAGTATAAAGGATTACTAAGCTGGATTTTATCAACCGATCATAAACGAATCGGATTGATGTACCTGTATTCAATGGGAGTGATGTTCTCAATTGGTGTTTTACTCGGGCTTGCCATGAAATTTGAACTGCTTGCCCCTGGAAAAACAATTATGAGTGCAGAACTCTACAATGCAACTTTTACGGTTCATGGTGTAATCATGATCTTTATGATTGTGGTTCCGGGGCTTCCCGCTGTTTTTGGCAACCTTATGATGCCGATTATGATCGGTGCTAAAGACGTAGCTTTCCCAAAACTGAATTTAATGTCGTGGTATCTGTATGTAACCGGAGTAGTTCTGGTACTCATAGCTTTACTAACCGGGAGGGGCTTGCCTGATACCGGCTGGACATTTTATGCACCTTACAGTTTTAAAACCGGTACAAATATGTTACCTGCAATTTTTGGTGCATTTGTTTTAGGTTTTTCTTCCATATTGACCGGATTGAATTTCCTGGTAACAATTCACAGGATGCGTTGCCCTGGATTGAAGTGGTCGAAACTGCCTTTGTTTGTGTGGACTTTGTACGGAACTGCATGGATACAGTTGCTGGCAACTCCTGTAGTTGGGATTACGCTGGTACTGGTTGCCCTTGAAAGGGTTTTCGGAATCGGGGTTTTTGACCCGGCTCTGGGTGGTGACCCCGTGCTTTACCAGCATCTGTTCTGGATTTATTCGCACCCGGCAGTATACATTATGATTTTGCCCGCAATGGGAGCCATTTCGGAGATCATTCCGACCTTTTCTCAAAAGGCAATTTTCGGATACAAAGCCATTATTGCATCAACCATGGCAATTGCATTTGTGGGATACCTGGTTTGGGGGCACCACATGTATACGGCCGGAATGAGCGGAACTGCACAGTATTATTTTTCCTTACTGACATTTATTGTTGCCATTCCAAGTGCAATAAAAGTCTTTAACTGGATTTCAACTATGTACAAAGGCTCAATCAACGTTCAAACACCCTTTTACTGGGCCATTGCTTTTATTTTTGTGTTTATGATCGGAGGACTTTCCGGATTGGTGCTGGGTTCACTTGCAACAAATATTTATGTCCATGATACTGCGTTTGTTGTAGCCCATTTTCATTTTATTGTTTTCGGTGGGACCGGCTTTGCATTTTTTGCAGCCATGCATTATTGGTTTCCAAAAATTTTTGGAAGGATGTATGATAAAAAATGGGCCAATACAGGTTTGCTGATCTTTTTTATTGGATTTATGACCCTTTATTCACCTATGTTTGTTTTGGGAATGCAGGGGATGCCACGACGGTATTACGATTATCTTGAACAATTCCATAGCGGAAATATACTGAGCACATTTGGTTCCTGGATTTTAGTGACCGGATTGGTGATTATAATTGTTAACCTGATAAGGTCGGCACGAAGTGGTCCAAAAGCTGAAATGAATCCATGGGGAAGTAAAACACTTGAATGGACAGTTCCTTCGCCGCCACCACTTGAAAACTTTAACGAAATACCAACGTACGATGAAAATGAAGGTCCGTATAACTATAAATAAACTAACCTGATTATGGAAGAAACATTACACGATGGCCATGGCCACTATGATGCCGAAGCATCGAAAATCGGGATGTGGCTTTTTATTTTTACTGAACTTCTACTTTTTGGAGGCCTGTTCATTATATATTCAGTTTACAGGTTCTTAAATCCCGATGCATTCCATCTTGCTGCCGGTGAACTGGATGTTACAGTTGGTGCCACCAATACGGTCATACTTCTTGTAAGCAGTATGACAATTGCGATGTCAACCTCTGCATTGAGGTATAAAAATAAAAAACTGACACTGGGTCTTATTGGTATCACCCTTTTACTTGCACTTGGATTTCTAATAAATAAATATTTCGAATGGGGATTAAAATTTGAACACGGGATCTGGCCCGGATCAGAACATCTGGTAAATGATATGAGCCAGGGTGAAATCCTGTTTTTCGGGCTTTATTTTGTGATGACAGGTCTTCATGCACTTCATATCATTATTGGAATGGTAATCATGTCGGTTGCTGCGGTAAGGATTTTAAAAGGCACTGTTTATGCCGAGAGGGCTGCAATGCTCGACAATGCCGGACTTTACTGGCATCTTGTCGATTTAATCTGGATTTTCCTTTTTCCTTTATTTTATTTAATAACATAAATAACTCAGGATTATGTCAGAAGAAAAAAATCATATAGTTCCATACAGAGTTTATATCCTTGTTTTATTGGCATTGATAGCACTAACATTTTCATCCATTGGAATTACAAGTATTGAGTTGAGGGAATACACAGTTGCAGCAGCATTAATATTTGCATCAATTAAATCATTTCTTGTACTGACTTATTTTATGCACTTGAAATACGATAAACCGTATATAAGGGCTATGGTAGGTTTTGTATTTGCAATTTTTGTCGTTGTGATTATTATAACCTTTTTAGATTATTTATACAGGACATAGATATGTATAGCTCAGAAATTACTCAGGCTTCAAATTTTGTAAAAGGTGTCGATTCCACTTTTGTACTGATTCTTGGAATTGCATTCTTTTTTTTGATTGCTTTAACAGTAGTCATGCTTTATTTTGTTTTTCGGTATAACAAAAAACGAAACCCAAAGCCAACGCAGATTGAAGGAAGTGTAAGCCTTGAAATCGTTTGGACTGTTATTCCTTTCATTTTAACAATGGTAATGTTTTACTTTGGTTGGGCAGGGTATAAACCGATGAGAAATGCTCCTAAAGATGCGATGGAAGTTACTGTTTACGGCAGAATGTGGAATTTCAGTTTTGAATATGGAAATGGAATGAGGACTGATACTTTGTACCTCCCCAAAGACAAACCTGTAAAGCTGAACCTAAAAGCCCTGGATGTAATACATAGTTTATACATACCTGCATTTCGGGTTAAACAGGATATGGTACCGGGCATGAAAAATAATACAATGTGGTTCAAACCGCAACGTGAGGGTGAATTTGAATTGTTTTGTGCTGAATATTGTGGATTGCAACATTCCTATATGTATACATCGGTAGTGGTTATGCCTGACAGTGCTTTTAATAACTGGTATTCCGATACAGCTCAGGTTGTTGCTTCTGCCAATGTTGAATCACCGGCAGTTTCAGGAAGGAGGATCATGCAGAACATCGGATGTTTTGCCTGTCATTCCACTGACGGATCCAAATTGGTAGGTCCTTCATTTAAAGGGATATGGGGGCATACGCAACTTGTTCAGACAGGCAGGGAAGAACGCGAAATAATTGTTGATGAAGATTATATCCGCAAATCAGTTTATGACCCGAATGCTGATATTGCTGATGGTTTTAACAAGGGACTGATGCTCAGCTACGAAGGGCAATTATCAGATGAAGATGTAAATTTAATTATTGAATACCTGAAAACCCTGAAATAAAATGCGTATTACCTCGTGGTTAAAAATCGGCTTTGAACTGGGAAAAGTGAGGATTTCACTGCCTGTTGCATTGTCGGCATTAACCGGTTATGTTATGGTTACCGGGCAAATGGGCAATAAAGGCTGGATGCTTGCTTTAGGAGTCTTTTTTATATCAATGGCTTCAGGTACATTAAATCATTATCAGGAATATAAAATTGATGCCCTTATGCCCCGTACAAAAAACCGCCCGATCCCAACAGGAAGGATTTCAAGGAACGGTGCTCTGGCAGTTACCATCGGATATTTTATATACGGTTCATTGATTCTTTATTTTTATCATCCGGTTTGGGCAATGCTTTTAAGCTGGCTGACTTTAATTGCGTACAATTTTATTTATACACCTCTGAAAAAAGTTACTGCGTTTGCTGTAGTTCCGGGATCAGTGATCGGTGCTTTACCACCCATAATTGGATGGGTTGCCGCCGGTGGAAATATTACCGATAGCAGAATTCTGATTGTTGCAGCTTTCTTTTTTATAGGGCAAATACCACATTTCTGGTTGCTGTTGCTGTTGTTTGGCGATCAATATAAACTGGCAGGACTTCCCAGCCTGAATCAGGTATTTTCAGAAACGCAGATTAAAAGGGTAACTTATACCTGGACATTGACTACGATTGCAGGTGCACTGGTGGTTTTATTCCGTGTTTTTTCCGACAAAACCATATTTTTCATCCTGTTGGTTTATGTCTTTTATTTACTTTTTTCTTTTACAATAAGTTTTTTGATGCAGAAAAATCTTCCTCCCAAACCGGTTTTTTACAAACTGAATTTCCTTTACCTGTTTATGATGATCTTTCTTATTGTGGATGGTTTAATTAAATAATCTTATAGCTTTTTCTCCCAGAAAAGATAGGGTGGATCTCCTTCAGAAAATCCTGATTTCCGGTACAGGTTTTTTGCTTTGGTATTATCGTTTCTGACTTCCAGCGTTAATTTGGAGCAGCCATTATCGGTTGCAAAAACAGTGATCTTTTCCATTAAAAATTTTCCGATACCCAGATTTCTGTATTCAGGCAGAACAACAAAGTCGTGAATATTGAGTAAAGGTTTTGCATTAAATGTCCCGAAATTAAGGTTGCAGTTTGCCAGCGCTACATATTCATTTTTACAGGTAACAAAAAAACCACGGTATCCGTTATGTTTTTTTAATCCTTCAATAACAATCCTGTCCAGGTGTCCGGGCATTGGCTCTCCCACACCCATTTCATCCTCCATATAAGCATTGAGAAGTTTAAGCAGGTTCTTACAATGGGTTTTATTCTGCAAATCAATATAATCAATCCGTTTATCCAATTAATTTCCTGATAAAAATTGTTATTTTTTTCTACAAACTTATGAATAATAACTATTAAATATTCAACTAGACAATAAAGCCACTCATTAAACAGAAAATTTAAAATTAAAAATTGCAAAGGTTTCTTCAATAATGTTAAATGAATGAAACAGGCAGTTGAAATTTGATTTAAAATCTTATTTTAGCAGCCTGAATTTAAATTGAATACTGTGGATAAATGTTTGGTTGTAATACCAACTTACAATGAAAAGGAGAATGTTGAAAGGATGGTTCGGAAAGTATTTTCTCTGGAAACACCTTTTCATTTATTGATTGTTGAAGATAATTCTCCTGATGGGACTGCGGATATCGTAAAAAAACTTCAAAAGGAATTCCCTGATAAGTTACATATCCTTGAACGTAAAGGGAAACTGGGACTTGGCACTGCTTATATTGCCGGTTTTAACTGGGCGTTGGAAAACGGTTTTGATTATGTTTTTGAAATGGATTGCGATTTTTCGCATAATCCCGATGACCTCGAAAGACTTTACAAAGCTGCATCTGATGGGGCCGATGTTGCAATAGGCTCGCGGTATATTTCTGGCATCAATGTGGTTAACTGGCCGCTCGGGCGTGTGTTGATGTCATATTTTGCATCTTTATATGTCCGGATTATAACCGGAATGAACATAAAAGATACAACAGCCGGATTTAAATGTTATCGAAGGAAAGTGCTTGAAACCATTGATTTTAACCATATTAAAATGAAGGGCTATGGATTTCAGATTGAGATGAAATTTACAGCCTATAAGCATGGTTTTAAAATTGTAGAGGTGCCCATTGTTTTTATTGACAGGGAAGAAGGAACCTCTAAAATGAGTGGTGGTATTTTCAGTGAGGCACTTTGGGGGGTGTTTAAAATGAAAATGAACAGCCTTTTTAAAAAGTATAATTAAACAAAATAAATATTTAGAGTCGGGAGTTGCAGATTGCAGCTCTTTTTTTTAAAAAACTATCATAACTGACTCTGATTCCTGATTTTAATCAATAATTCAGCTTTCTTTTCAAATCGCCTTTCGACCTAAAAAGTGTACCTTTGTAAAAAAAGGGATATGAAAACACTAATAAAAAATGCTACCATTATAAATGAAGGGCTGAATTTTAAAGGCAGTGTTTTAATCGATGGTGAATTCATCGAAAGAGTTTATCCTTATAGATTGCCTGAAAATAAAGAATTTGATTCGGCTAAAATTATTGACGCCAAAGGCCTGATCCTGATGCCGGGTGTAATTGACGACCAGGTACATTTTCGTGAACCCGGGCTAACACATAAGGGAGACGTTACTACCGAAAGCAGGGCCGCAGTGGCAGGTGGGATTACTACTTATATGGAAATGCCCAATACACAACCACAAACAATTACCCAGGAACTTCTGGAAGAAAAATACAGGAGAGCATCGGAAGTTTCAGCTGCTAATTATTCATTTTATATGGGTGTTACCAATGATAACCTGAATGAAGTTCTGAAAACCGATCCCAAACGGGTCTGCGGGATTAAAGTATTTATGGGGGCGTCAACAGGCAATATGCTTGTCGATAATGAAGATACTCTTTCAGGATTATTTAAAAGTGCGCCAACAATAATTGCTGCACATTGTGAGGATGAGCCAACTATCAAAGCCAATACTGAAAGGGTCAGAAATAAATATGGAGATCATATTCCGATCTCTGCGCATTCAAGGATCAGGAGTGCTGAAGCGTGTTTTTTATCATCATCGAAAGCAGTTCGGCTGGCTTCAAAGTTTGGAACAAGGTTGCATATTCTTCATTTGTCTACTGAAAAGGAAATGAGCCTTTTAACTGCCGGAAAAGTTGAAGATAAAAGGATTACTGCTGAAGTTTGTGTTCATCACTTGTGGTTCGATGACCGGGCTTATATCGATAAAGGGACAAAAATCAAATGGAATCCGGCAATTAAGACAGTAAACGACAGGCTTGCTTTGTGGGAGGCTCTGCTTGATAATAAAATTGATATTATTGCCACCGACCATGCTCCACATACTTTGGAAGAAAAGGAAAGGCCATACCTTGAAGCACCTTCAGGAGGGCCATTGGTTCAACATTCACTGGTTGCGATGCTTCAATTAAGCAGCCGTGGATTTCTGACAAAAGAAAAAGTGGTTGAAAAAATGTGCCATGCCCCGGCAAGGCTTTTTCAGATCGACCGCCGGGGTTTTATCCGTGAAAATTATTATGCCGACCTGGTACTTGTTGACCCAAACCAAAGCTGGATTGTTAATTCCGGCAACATTCTTTATAAATGCGGCTGGTCGCCTTTTGAAAAAGAAGGTTTCGATCATAAAGTTACCCATACTTTTGTGAATGGCGAGCTGGTTTATGAAAAAGGGAAATTGAATGAAGATGTCAGGGGAAGGAGAGTTTGTTTTAACCGATGAAGGAATTAACCGGAATCATTTTATCAGGAGGAAAAAGCCTGAGGATGGGAGCCGATAAGGCTTTTATCCCGTTCCGGGAGAAGTTGCTGATTGAGCATAGCATTGAAATTTTAAAACCTTTTTGCTCCGAAATCCTTATCAGCGCTAACTCTGAAAAATACAGTTCATTTGGGTATAAAATTGTACCTGATGAAATTGCTGGCTGCGGTCCTATTGGAGGGATTTATTCGGCACTAAAAAAATCGACAAGTTTGTGGAATTTAATAATCAGTTGTGATACACCGTTTATTTCGAATGAATTAATAACCCGGTTAAAAGGCAGTGTCGGGGACTTTGATTGTTTAATCCCGGCATATGCCGGTAATAAAGAACCATTGGTTTCGATGTTTCATAAAAAGTGCCTGCCAGATATTTCTGAACATATAAAAGCAGGCAATTTTAAAATGCATACTCTGCTTGAAAAATTAAACTGTTTGGAAATTGATGTCAGCGATCTGGTTCAGAAAAAACCTGATTTGTTTGCTAATTTTAATTCGCCGGAAGATATTTTAAACAGGTAAAATCCTTCAGAAAATTAATTTCCCATCTTGATTTCGCTGTTTATTTTATCGTTCTCTGCCTGGTTGTCAAATTTCATGGAATAGATCATGGCTTCCATCTGACGCAGCAGGTTACGTTTGTCTTTGCTGGGCGCATAAACAAATCCTTCAGCTACAATTACCCTTTGATTTGAAGCATCCAGTTCTGCAATCTCAATGTATGGGCCACCCATAAAATCATTCTCAGTCCTCCATAATCCTCGCATTTCAGCTGTATAGTTCCCGTTATGCTCAAAAATATTAAATACAGGATCGATAAGCATATTGGTTGACATATAGGAGCCTTCTGTTGGACCGGCAACATTATGTTTTAAGAAAAGATTCCTTTTATATAAAAGATATTCAGGAGAAAATATACTATCGGAATTGTATTTTATTTCATAAACAAAAATGCCCTGAGTAATTTCCGGTGTATCATACCTAAACCAGATAAAATCATCGGTTTCAACAGCCTTTTTAAATCCGGGCTGGCAATACATTGTAATACCGAATTTATCCTGAAGATTCTTCAGCATTGCTTTATCATGTATGTTTTTATATGTTGCCTGTAACCTTGATCTCTCAGCCTTCAGAAAATAGGAAATAATTTTTCCTGAATTTTCATTTACCAGTTCCTGAAACTGTTCGGCATTTTTAGCATTTATTGTAACCGTAGCCTGTGGCCTTGCCCAGACATTATCTTTAAAAAATACCCCTGATTCTTCAACCGTAGTTGAAATTTTTGTAGTAATAATATTTCGGGTGGTTTTAAAAATGTTGTCAAATGCATTGTGAGGAATATCAACCAGATTAAAAATAGGCTCTTCCTGAGGAAGTGATAACTGAGGTTGCCCAAGGGTTTCCTGTAATAATTTTCCGGGTGCCGATTCCCAGTCATCTTTTGTTATGACTATTACCATTTCTCCCGGGCGGCCTGTAATACTTTTACTGATTCCCTGACTGGTATTTTCTCCGCAGGAAACAGCTGTAAATACTACAAGTGCTATTATTACAGATTTCAATATAAAATTTCTCATGACTTGTTTATTATTGGAATTAGTTTGTGGGGATATAACAAAAATCTTACCATAAAAATAAAAAATGTATCCCGCATTCAACCTTACCTGAAAATACTTAAGAATTGAATGCGGGATTCATATCAGAAAGAAGATACAGGTATCAACTCTCTATTTTTTCCTGTTTTGTTGAGTCATGTTCATCGTCCATTTCTTCTTTTGCTTTTTTGAACTCTTTCATCCCTTTTCCAAGGCCTTTCATTAGTTCAGGGATTTTACGCCCGCCAAAAAGAAGAAGCAATGCCAATACAATAAGTATTATTTCTTGTGGTCCTAAAAAACCGGCTATTATAAACAAATTCATGTCGTATAATTTAAATTGGTTCGATACAAAAATAGAAAAATTTAGACAATATTTATCACTTGAATAATTTAATAATATCGTTTGCGTTGGCATATAAAACCAATGCCATTAATATCACCATTCCAACTATTTGAGCGTATTCAAGAAATTTTTCATTTGGTTTCCGACCCGATATCATTTCATACAAAGTGAACATTACATGTCCGCCATCCAGGGCAGGAATAGGCAACAGGTTCATGATGGCAAGGATTATCGATATAAATGCTGTCATTTTCCAAAACGAATACCAGTCCCAGGTTCCCGGGAAAATGCTGCCAATTGTAATAAAACCACCCAGCGATTCATAGGCTTTTGTTTCAGGTTTGAAAAACAGTTTAAATTGTTTTAAATAATCTTTGGTAGTTTCAACACCTAAATTGATACCTGCCGGGATAGACTCAAAAAAACCGTATTTAATAGTTTTTAATTTAAAATTATCGTTGAAATTATTCTGATAGGTGATACCAAGTGTTGCATCATCCATTGGTTGTACTTCAACTGAAATGTTTTCTCCATTCCTGGTTAATTCAAGGGTATAACTTTCTCCTTTATTTTCTGAAAGCACATCCTCAAATTCGTCCCAGAAATTTATTTCCTTCCCGTTAATACCGGTTACTTCATCGCCAATTTCAACACCTGCAACCTGTGCAGGAGATTTTTTCATAAAACCATCGATAATTAATTTGAACGGGGAACGGACAGTCATTACCGATTTACTTTTCAGTAACAACGCCATATCGGCATCAGTTATTTCCACATCAATGATTTTACCTTCTCTTTCAACCTGAATGGTTTTTGCATAGTCGAGGACTACAGTTGGAATAACTTTAATGAAATCTTCCACTACTTTCCCGTCAATCGAAATAATTTTATCGCCTGTTTTTAATCCTATCTGTTCACCGGTTTCGTTTACAACAACTCCGTATTTTGCCTCACTTGTTGGCAAGTATTCTTCGCCCCAAACATACAATACTCCAATATAAATAATCAGTGCAAAAATGAAATTCATTAATACACCGCCAACCATAATAAATAGACGCTGCCATGAAGGTTTCGACCTGAATTCATACGGTTGAGGAGGAAGTTTCATCGCTTCTTTGTCCATTGATTCATCAATCATCCCGGCAATTTTTACATACCCTCCCAAAGGCAACCATCCGATTCCATATTCAGTTTCACCTTTTTTAACTTTAAAAAGTGAAAACCATGGATTAAAAAACAGGTAAAATTTTTCGACACGGGTTTTAAATAAACGGGCAAAGATAAAATGCCCGAACTCGTGCAGTATTACCAATATTGATAAGCTGAGTAATAATTGTGCAGTTTTAATTAATATCGATTCCATCTAATTCTGTTCCTGTTATTTTTTGTCTTTTACTAACAATTCTGTTATCCTTCTTGTTTTGATATCTGAATCTATCGTTTCTTCCATGCCTGGATTTTCAATAAATTCTGATTTTCCCATCGCTTCTTCAATCAAACCGGGCATATCCGGAAATTTGATCTCCCCTTTTAAAAACGCATTGACTACAACTTCATTGGCAGCATTTAAAATACAGGGCATATTTCCGCCCGTTTCCAGCGCTTTATAAGAAAGTGCAAGGTTACGAAAAATTTTTGTATTTGGCGGCTCAAAGTCGAGGCTGGGGTAATCAATGAAATTGAACCGTGGGAAAGTTGTAGGAAATCGTTCAGGAAAACTTAAAGCATACTGGATGGGAAGCTTCATGTCGGGTAATCCCATCTGGGCTTTCATCGAACCGTCGGCAAACTGGACAATAGAATGGATGATGGATTGCGGATGGACAATTACATCGATCTTTTCGGCAGGCAACCCAAATAACCAATGGGCCTCTATTACTTCAAATCCTTTGTTTATTAAAGTAGCCGAATCGATAGTAATTTTATTCCCCATGTTCCAATTGGGGTGATTCAAAGCATCTTTAAATGTAACATTTTGTAATTCTTCTGGTGTTTTCCCCCTGAAAGGCCCCCCTGAACAGGTTAGGTAGATCTTTTCAATCGGATTCATATATTCCCCGACCAGGCATTGAAAAATTGCTGAATGTTCAGAATCAACGGGGAAGATGCTGACCTCTTTTTCCCTTGAAAGGTTAGTTATTAAATGTCCGGCAACAACCAGCGTTTCTTTGTTGGCCAGAGCAATATCCTTTCCTGCTTTTATTGCATTGTAAGTTGGGACAAGCCCTGCAAATCCAACCATAGCCGCTAAAACAATATCAATATTTTCTGTTTCAACAATCTGGCTGATTGCTTTATTCCCGGCAAATACTTTTATCGGTTCATTTTTTAAAGCTTCACTAAGCTCTGAGTATTTTGATTCGTTGGCAATAACAACAGCATTGGGTTTAAATTTTAAAGCCTGTTGAATCAGTAATTCTGAATTGTTGTTGGCAGTAAGGATTTCAACCTGTAACCGTTCAGGATGATGTTCGATTACTTCAAGAGCCTGTGTTCCGATTGATCCTGTTGACCCTAAAATTGCTATATTTTTTATCATTGTCAAAAATCAATATAAAGTTCAGGATCCAGAGCTACACCATTATACCATAGTTCGAAATGAAGGTGAGGACCTGTTGACAGCTCTCCTGAATTGCCCATAATAGCAATTGCTTCACCTGCATTTACTTTATCGCCAATCGATTTAAGGAGTTCAGCATTGTGTTTATATACTGAAATCAGGTTATTTTCATGCTGAATATAAATAACATAACCTGTTTCCAGAGTCCATCCTGCAAATATAACTGTTCCTTCAAGTACGCTCAGAATCAGAGAATTGGCAGAGCTGATCAGATCAATCCCATAATGATCGGCACTCGATTTAAACTTATTGGATACCATGCCCTTAACCGGAACAAAAAAATGGATTTTTGATAAATCCGTTATTTGTGTATTGTTTGAATGCAAAGAAAGATTTAACTGCTCTTCCATTATTTTATCCTGAAAAACCGAATCGTGGTTAAAATGGCTGAATATAATTTCGCCCGGTTGAGATCCGGTGTCACTTCCCGAATAATTATCTTCCGGTACACCTCCTTCGATGATTGTTTTTATATTCTGGAAGAAAATGTCCCTGTTACGCAATTCATTTTCAAGTGAATCGGTCAGAATTGAATTCCTGATTAGCATCTGGCGGTATTCTTTTTTCGGATAACCGGGGATGTATTCTTTCAATGGGGTTACAACAATCAGAATAATAACAATGGCTACCAAGAGGGCTGAGGAAAGGCTTGTTACAGTAAAGACCTTGAGCCGCGACAATTTCATGCTCCAGACCGATTGAAATGTTGTATCGTTGTAAATGATCAACCTGTATCGGTTCCGTAATTTTTCAACAAAATTCTTTTTCTTTTTTTTGCTCACTTTCCTGATATTATCAAATGGTAAATTTATAAAGATTTAATAACTTATCCGGCAATACTTTTAATAACTCTGATTTGACGCTAAAATTTTTCCTTTCATTTTGAATGAATGGTTTTAAAAAGTGTAATGAATCTGCTATTCGAATACCAATGTTAGACAAAACCAAATTAAATGATAGAAAGAGATTTATTCCGGCATCCATTAGCCTGGTTTATTTTTATTATTTTATCTGTAGCGTCTGTAATTTATATTTCTAAGAATTTTGAAAAAGCGAACAGCCTGGTAAATGTCAAAGTATCAATGGATCGGGAAATGGCATTGGAAAAAGCTGTCGATCTAGCAAATGAATTTTCTATCGGCCCCGGTGATTTTAAGCAGGCTGTAGCTTTCAGGCAGGACAATCGTTTTCAGACTTTTGTTGAACTGGAAGCAGGTGGATTAGATACTTTTAGGAACTATATCGAAAAAGGCAATTATTACCCTTATTACTGGCATGTCAGGCATTTTAAAGAACAGGAAATTAATGAAGCTTCATTTTGGTTTACACCTGATGGACAGCCATTTGGATTTAGTGAGAAAATACCCGAAACAGAAAAACGCCCAAACTTAGATGTTGATGAAGCACAAAAGCTTGCCGAGCACATGGCGGCTTATAACTGGGATGTTGATTTATTGAATTACGAACTGGTTGAAAAATCGAAAACTGAGCAGGTTTGTGGCAGAGTAGATCATACTTTTGTTTATGAAAGACAGGATTTATCAATTGGCGAAGGGAAATTCCGGATTGAACTGGTTGTAAGCGGAGACAGACTTTCCCGGGTCAATTATTTTGTGAAGATCCCGGAAGAATTTGACCGGCGGTATAATGAAATGCGCTCTGCAAACGATACAATTTCATCAATTGCCTCTGCAATAATTCTGATAATTTACGGATTGTTGGGAGTTTTATTTGGTATAACATTTTTATTAAGAAAAAGGTACCTGATCTGGAAACCCGCTGTCTGGTGGGGGTTGGGCATTGCTTTTGCTTCTGTCTTTTTGCTGACACTTAACGGATTACAACTTTCATGGTTTGGATACGACACCTCGTCATCGCAGGGAAATTACCTGTTCAGGGAAATTCTGGGCGGATTAATGAATGCCTTTGGCTTTGGGGCAATAATTGCCCTTTCGGTTATGGCAGCTGAGGGATTGGGGAGAATAGCCTTCCCGAATCAAATCCGGTTCTGGAAATTGTGGAGTAAAGATGCGGGATCAAGTTTACAGGTGCTTGGACAGACAATTGCAGGTTATCTTTTTGCAGTAATAATCCTTGCCCTTGATGTTTGGTTTTATATTACAACAACTACACATTTTGGATGGTGGAGCCCTGCAGGAACTTTATCCGACCCGAATATCCTTGCCAATTATCTTCCCTGGCTCGATTCAATTGCAACTTCTTTGCAGGCAGGATTCTGGGAAGAGGCTTTGTTCCGCGCAGTCCCGATTGCCGGTGTATTAATTCTTACAAAAAACAGAAAAAGCCGGAATATCTGGATCATTCTGATTTTGATTTTACAGACTCTGATTTTTGGCGCAGCACACGCAAATTATCCGAACCAGCCATCATATGCAAGGGTGCTAGAAATGGTAATTCCGTTTACAATAATGGGAATTATTTATATTTACTATGGTTTGCTTCCGGGAATTATCGCGCATTATACAGTTGATGTTTTCTGGATCAGTCTACCTCTCTGGGTCTCTTCAACAAAGGGAATCTGGATCGACAGGTTTATGGTGCTTATATTTTTATTTTTACCCCTCTTGATCGTATTATTCCGGTTCCTGAAAAATAAAAAGTTAAATGAAGCGCCTGAATCAGTAAGAAACGTTTCATGGAAACCTGTATGTACCGAAGTAAAAGAAAAAAATCAGGAATCACTAACAGTGATACAAAATAAAAGGCTTGAAAAATATCTGGTCCCGGCAGCATGTATCGGAATGGTTGTATGGTTGATGAGCACTCCCTTTAAATATGATACTCCAAAACTCAATGTTACAAAAGGGCAGGCTGTTGAAATTGCCGAAAAAGAGATTATAACCAGGTTTAATGTTAATCCTGACGACTGGTCAATTCTGACTTCAGTGAATTCTACAGCCGATTTGAAGGATATTTTTATCTGGGAAAAAGGCGGTAAAGAAAAATACAGGGAATTACTAAATCAATTTCTTCCTCCATCATACTGGAATATACGCTTTATAAAAAAAGAAGGACCGGTTGAAGAAAGAGCAGAAGAGTATAATGTAATTGTCACGACAAACGGGAAAGTATATTTATGGGAGCACATTTGGCCTGAAGCAAAAGAAGGAGCGAACCTTGAGTCAGTAAAGGCACAGGAAATTGTTGATAAATTTTTATCGAAAAAATTCGGTGAGGACAGAAGTGTTTTAAAAGAAATTTCTGTTTCACCGGAAAAGCTGGAAAACAGGACTGACTGGGAATTTATTTTTGCCGATACTGTTAACTATCAGATGGAGACGGGGCAGGGGCGCTATCTTGTTAAATTGTCGGGAGAGGAAATCAGTATGGCTTACCCTTATATTTATGTCCCTGAAGAATGGATCCGCGACTATAATAATAATCAGGGAAAATTATCCGTGATCCGTTCGGCAGGGCAGGTAATTATTTTTGGCATCCTTGCTTTTGGTTTGGTAATGTCCATTATTTTCTGGACAAAAAAACGGTTTAATACCCGGATATTTCAGTTTGCATTTCTCTTCTTTTTTCTTTTTTATTTATTTGATTCACTGAATAGTTGGGATTCCCTGATTGCCGGATATCAAACACAGCTGCCCTTTTCAAATTATGTGGTCATGATGCTGATCAGCCTTGTTGTTTCCGGTTTGTTCCTTTCATTATTCAGCAGCATTTTTTTAGGTGCTGCTGTTCAAAATATTCCTGTCAGGGAAAATCCTTCAAAATACAATTTGATTTATGCTGTTGCCCTGGGAATTGCTGTTTATGGAGTTTTTTCAATACTTTCTTTTATCGTACCTGAAAGTAAACCCTTTTTCCCCGAATCAACAGGGCTGAATTCGTATTTGCCCGTATTCAATGATTTGTTGTCAGGAGTATCAGGAATCATTTATATTCCGGCATTAATGTTAACTTTTTTTATCGGTGTTGGGGCTTTGACAAGGAGTTTCAGGAAAAGAAAAATTCCTGCATATATTTCTGCCGGAATTCTGGGGCTGGCTTTAACTGTTTCTGCCTGCGAAAATCCGGTAATCTGGATCGTCTCAGGATTAATTGCCGGAGGCCTGATAATATTGATTTATGTTTTTTTTATCCGGTTCCATTTTGAATGGTTGCCTCTTGTTTTTGGTATTTTCCCGGTTTTTAAATCAATTGAAACCATTATCAGGAATCCTTATAATGGTTCAGTATATGGCAGTTTTTTATTAATAATAGTATCAGCTGGGATTTTCTTACTCTGGTACAAAAAACAAATGAAACAACCTGTGAAATAATCATATGATTATAAGTGAGATAATTTATATTTGCAAATTCAAATTTTAAAGGGAGAGTTTTATGAAACGTTTTTATTTAATCATTGCGCTGATGTTTATGCTGTTAGGAACTTCAGTGGCCGACGAAGGGATGTGGTTGCCTGCTTTGATTCAGAAACTGAATATTACTGAAATGCAGCAAATGGGATGTGAACTTTCAGCAGAAGATATTTACAGCATTAATAATTCGAGTTTAAAAGATGCAGTTGTTGCCCTGGACAGGGGTTCGTGCACTGCTGAATTAATTTCGAAGGACGGGCTGCTTTTAACAAATCATCATTGTGGTTTTGGCGAGATTCAGGGACATTCCAGTGTTGATCATGATTATTTAAAAGAAGGATTCTGGGCAAAAAGCCGCGACGAAGAACTTCCTAATCCGGGTAAAACAGTTTCATTCCTGATTCGGGTGGAAGATGTTACCGCAAAAGTCCTGGAAAATGTTACCGAACAAATGAGTTATGATGAAAGAGGGGCTGAAGTTGCTAAAATCTCAAGGCAAATTTCTGACAAGGCTATTGAAGGAACCAAATACGATGCAAGGGTTCAGAGTTTATTCAATGACAATAAATACTATTTGTTTGTATATGAAACTTTCAGGGATGTACGCCTTGTAGGTGCGCCTCCGGTAGCTATCGGTAAATTCGGTGGCGATACTGACAACTGGATGTGGCCCCGCCAGACCGGAGATTTTTCAATTTTCAGGGTTTATTGCGGACCTGACGGAAATCCGGCGGAATACAGCGAAGATAATGTCCCGCTTCATCCAAAACATTTTCTTCCGGTGTCGATCAAAGGGGAAAAAATGGGTGACTTTGCAATGATCCTTGGATATCCGGGAAGTACAAACCGTTACAAAACTTCTTTCGGAGTTGACTATACGATGGAGGTTACAAATCCTGTTCGTGTTCAGGTAAGGGGAGCAAAACTGGCTATTATCGACGAATATATGAATACCAGCCCCAAAGCCCGCATTCAGTATGCTTCAAAATATGCCGGCAGTTCAAACTATTACAAATTCAGCATCGGGCAAAATAAAGGACTAACCGATTTGGATGTGATTGCCAAAAAGAAGGCTATTGAAGATGAATTTACTAAATGGGCGAATGCAAATCCTGAAAGGAAAGCAAAATACGGGAAAGCACTGGAATTGATTCAAAAAGGATATGCCGATGTGTCGAGTAATATTGCCAGGGAATACATGTCGGAATCAATGATCAAGGGCCCTGAAATTTTTATGTTTGCCAACCGGTTCAGTGCAATTGAAAGGTTGATGGAAAATGACAGTGGCAATAATGACAGGTCGGAGCGGATGATTGAACGGTTAAAAGGCAGCCTCGATGGATTTTTTAAGGATTACGATGCCGAAACTGACCGTAAAATTGTGGCAGCTCTGCTGAAAATTTACCACGATAATGTGAAAGCCGAATTTTACCCTGCGGTTTTTGATGAAGTTCAAAAGAAATTCAAGGGTGATTTTAACAAATTTTCTGAAAAACTGTTTGCCAAAACTATTTTTACAGATCAGTCCAGGTTAGAAGAATTTCTCAGTAATCCTGATATGAAAATACTGAAAAAAGATATGGTATGGCAGGCGACAAAATCAATATTCGATAAGTACAGGGAAATTACGGATAAATCAAATGAAACTGCTCCGTATCTTAATGAAGGAAGGCGTTTGTTTTTGGCCGGATTGATGGAAATGAATAAAAACAGGGAATTTTATCCCGATGCAAATTCGACAATGCGGTTAACCTATGGGAAGGTATTGGATTATGTTCCGCGCGATGGCGTTTTATATGAATACTTTACTACAACAAAAGGTTATCTCGAAAAAGAAATTCCGGGCGACGACGAATTTGATGTACCGCCTAGAATGAAAGAACTGATCCTCGATAAAGATTACGGGCGTTATGCCGATGCTGACGGTTCGTTGCATACCTGTTTCCTTACGAACAACGACATTACCGGTGGAAATTCAGGCAGTCCTGTAATTAATGGTAAAGGCGAATTGATCGGTATTGCTTTCGATGGTAACTGGGAAGCAATGAGCGGCGACCTGGCTTTTGAACCCGACCTGCAACGGTGTATCAACGTTGATATCCGTTTTGTTTTATGGATCATCGATAAATATGCAGGTGCAACCAATCTGATCGACGAAATGACCATTGTGGAATAAACCAAAAGCACCAGTTTGAAATTTCTCCCCGGTTTTGGGGAGATACTCTGCTGAATAGTGGAGGAGAGGGT
>JAFGGF010000284.1 GCA_016930735.1 Prolixibacteraceae bacterium | reverse complement strand
TAAAAAGGAAAATAAGGAAGTGTATTTTCACGATTTTGAATATTATACAACAGATGTTATAAAAATCAAAGCAGGATTAAAAATCGGATTTCCTGTAAGTAAATTCAGGAATGTTAATCAGTTCTACTTTAACACTTATTATCAAAAATGGGAAATTACCGGCAGGGATGAAGATAAAGGATATATAACAGCAGCTTTGGGAATTATATTTTAACGAAAGACAGACAATACAGATAAAAGGCAAATCATAATAAAAACAAATAGTCCCGAGCCCTGTTAAAACTCCAGGTAGGAATCTTTAAATTATTACAATGAAAATAAAAAATCTTATACTGTTAGTATTAGCAGTTGTGGCAGTTGCTTGCTCTGAAAATGACCGTTCGGGATTTGCAATTGTAGTCGATAAAAACACATTCAAAGAAGCTAAAAATGAAATAGATGCATATTCTGAGTCAGTAGAAAAACAAGGATTGAAAACCTTTATAATTGTTGATAAATGGTTTAATCCCGATTCAGTCAGGATTGCGTTAAAAAGCCTTTACGAATCAGGAAATAATAAATTGGAAGGTTGTGTTTTTATTGGTGATATTCCGGTTCCTATGATCAGAGGTGCACAACATATGGCAACTGCTTTCAAAATGGATGAAGACCGGTATCCGATGAATCGCTCATCCATCCCGTCTGACAGATTTTATGAAGATTTTGACCTGAAATTCGATTTTATCCAACAGGACGAAAAGGATTCCCTGTTATTTTATTACAGGCTTTCACCTGAATCTTCCCAGGAGTTATCACCCGATATTTATTCAGGAAGGATAAAACCAAACAATACCGAAGAAAAATATGGTCAGATAAAAAGTTACCTGAAAAAAGTAGTAACTTATAAAGAAAATCCGGTAGGTGTTGACCAGATTTTATTTTTCACGGGACATGGTTACAATTCAGAATCGATGCTTACCTGGATGGATGAAAAGGTAACACTCAGCCAGCAGTTTGGCTATCTGGCTTCACAAAAGAACCTGATCAATTATTTCAATTTTACAACTGATACGCATGTGAAATTCAGGCTTCTCTCCGAACTTAAAAGGAAAGATCTCGACCTGGCTTTCCTGCATCACCATGGAGGAATTGAAGCACAATACCTAAATGGTACACCCGAAACTTCTGCCAATGCAGAAGCAATCGAAAATATTAAATATTACTTACGGTCAAAACTCAGGGATGCCAAAGAAAGTGGTAAAGATTTAAATGAAACAAAACAATATTACCACGAATGGATGGGAATCCCGGTTGAGTGGTTTGAAGGTTCATTCGATAAGGAACAGATAATTGCTGACTCAACCTTCAATTCCAATCTCGATATCTACCCTGAAGACCTTGTTGGTTATAATTCAAATGCACGGTTTATTCAGTTTGATGCCTGTTTTAACGGTTCATTTCAGAAAGATAAATTCATGTCGTCGAACTATATTTTCAACGATGGAAATACTATAACTGTGCAGGCAAATTCGGTAAATGTTTTACAGGATAAATGGCCGGGGGAAATGAATGGTTTGCTCGGACTTGGATTAAGAGTCGGATTCTGGAATAAAATGAGTTGCTCTATTGAAACACATCTGATTGGTGATCCTACTTTAAGCTTTGTTTCACCTGATAAAAACCTTGACCTGAATAAACTTATTACTTCCAAAACTGACGATATTAACTTTTGGAAAAAACAACTCGAAAGCCCCTACCCCGATGTTCAGGCACTGGCTTTAAGGATGATTTATAATGTAAATAAATCAGGCAGTTCAGATCTGTTTCTGGAAGTATTTGAAAAATCACCGTATAATTCAGTCAGGGCTGAAGCATTTAAAATTCTCAGTTTCTGCCGCGATAAAAATTTCATAACTGCAGTAAACCTTGGTATTAATGATAACTATGAATATATCCAGCGTATTTCTGCTTCTTACATGTTAAAATCGGGAGATAAATCACATATTCCTTTTCTTATCGATGCTCTATTTCAAAATACAAAAGGAAAAAGAGTTTTATACCAGTTAAAGGATGCTATTGGGATGTTTGACAAACAGGATCTTCTTGATGAACTGGAAAAACAAATAGGTCAAAAAGAATATTTGCTTGATCCTTCTGAAACAAGGCGGGGAATTGAAAAATTGATTTTAAATTCAACCGGTTCCACTGATCGATATATCGCTGATCTGAGTAGTGATGAAGCTACTGAAAAGTCTTTATACAACGATATCAGGTTGTTCAGGAATAAACCAGCACATAGTAAACTTCCTGAACTGATCACTTTTATCGACACCGTTACCAGCCCGAAAGTAAAACAGGCAGGTATTGAAATGCTGGGCTGGTTCAATTATTCAACAAAAAGGGAAAGCATCAGCCCGTTCTGTGATCAGCTTATAAATAATCCCGAAATACCGGAAGGATGCAGGCAGGAAGCAATAAAAACCAAAAACAGAATAAATTAACTTAAACAAGTATTAATGAATGCAATAGAATGTAATAACCTGACTCATTATTATGGGAAGAAACTGGTTTATGAGAACCTGAATTTCCATGTAGAGGAAGGAAGTATACTGGGTTTGCTGGGTAAAAACGGGTCAGGGAAAACCACAACGATCAATATCCTGAACGGTTTTTTGCAACCAAGGAGTGGGGAATGCCTGATTTACGGTGAAAATACACAACACCTTACACCGGAGAATAAGGCCAGGATTGGTTTTCTTATAGAAGGTCACATTCAGTATTCTTTTATGAATATCCACCAGATTGAAAAATTTTATTCAGGATTTTACAGGAAATGGGATAAAGAGCCGTATTGGGAATTAATGTCGAAATTAAAGGTTACACCTACCCAGAAAATCTCTACCATGTCATGCGGGCAACGTTCACAGGTCGCCCTCGGGTTAATCCTAGCCCAGGATCCTGATTTGCTGATCCTTGATGATTTTTCCATGGGGCTCGATCCGGGTTACAGAAGGTTGTTCATCGACTACCTGAGGGAATATGCCAAATCAAAAAATAAAACCATATTTACAACTTCACATATCATTCAGGATATGGAACGCCTGATCGATGATGTCCTGATAATGGATTACAACCGTGTTTTAGCTCAAAAAAAGGTAGATGACTTCATGCAAAATTTTAAGCAGTTTTACTTTGAACTGGTAGATGGTTCAATTGATTTTTCGAAAGAAGATTTTATTGCCAATGTTGAAAAAGTTAAAAACAAGGTCGAGATTTATACTTATGAATCAGATGTATATGTAAAAAGTTTCCTTGCTAAAAATGGCATAGGACACAAAAATTTCAAAAAAGTTGAGATGGGGCTTGAGGATGCATTTATTGGATTAACCGGAAAATATTAGGCTATGTGGAAATCAGTAATTTATAAAGAGTGGTTAAAAACCAGATGGTTTTTAATTATATATGCGGCAATCGGAGTACTTGCTGTAGGAAGAATATTCCTGAAGGTTCAACATGATTTTACCTTCAACGAAGCGACAAATTTCTGGTATGTAATTTTATTTCAGGGCTATCAGTATTTTGGAATATTAAAGTTTTTACCTGCACTTGGAGGTTTAATTATCGCTGTTTCGCAGTTTTTCCCGGAAACAGTAAATAAAAGGATCAAACTTACATTTCATCTTCCGATAGTTGAAAACAAGGTAATGATTATAATGATGCTTTTTGGCGCCTGTTGTTTGCTCCTGACTTTCGGAGTTGTATCATTATTTTTTTACGGATTAAGTATTATTTATTTTCCGCATGAAATTATTCACGGGGCACTTGTTACAATGACTCCCTGGTTCCTTGCAGGATTAGCCATTTATTTCCTTGCAGCACTGATCATTCTTGAGCCGGTTTGGAAGTTCAGGTTCCTGTATGCTTTAGTGGCAGTAGCATTTATTCCGTCGGTCTTTTTTGACGATACCATAACCGGAGGATATTCACCCGCCAATCCGGTATTGTTTGTTTTGGTAATTATTATGAGTACGGCACTTCTGTTTTCAGGGTACCGGTTCAGGAAAGGAGAAATGTAAAATGGTCAGGCTTAGCAGATATTTTTTAGTGATTATTGCAATTATTGCATTTTCAGTCGTAATACCGAAATTTTACTGGATGGCTTTTGAAAAACCTGTACGTTCTCCATTTGTAATGTACAGTTGTGTGGAAAATGATTTTATGATTCAGAAATCTACTCAGGATGGGCTTGTCCGCACCGATACAAGGGGCAATAATTATACCCGGGAGCAGTATGAAGAAAAACTTCCCCTGATGTATATGCGGCAGCTTATGATTTCCGGGACAATGCCTGATACAATAAACGGAGTTTTTATGGATGCCCGTGAAATCAACGATGAACGTTCGACATTCCGTCTGCGGACACGCGACCTGTTCACACCCGACCCGGGGCTTTACCCAATGTTTGAATCTCAGTCGGGAAGGGCAAACCTCGAAATGCCTGATGACTATTTCAGGATTACCTGGCGAATGGAGTTTGTTGATGCAAATACAAATAAAATTCTTGAAGAAAAAAGCCGTATGTTCTCCGCAGTTTTATATAACAGGGGATTTGATTTTCCGGCAAAATCTATAAACGGTATTCCAACAACACGCAAATCAATTGACGAAGGGTACCTTGTTATTGATTCAGAAGATCAACTCTTCCATGTTAAAATGATCAAAGGGAAACCATTTGTAGAAAAAGTGGAAATACCTGAAGGGCTAAAATTTAAACATATCAGTTGTGTCGATTTCAGGAATAAAAGGTATTATGCTTATTTATTTTCAGAAGAAAATGATTTGTACATTCTCACCCAGGATGATTACGTCCTGAAAAAACTTCCTGTTGACGGATTAATACCTGAAGAGCAGGAAATTAAAATTTATGCCGATTATTTCCATTATAATATCATAAGCGATGGAGAAGGTTATATGCGGTCGCAGATTCTCGATGCGGATTTCAATCCTGTTGATGAATACAGTGAAACCTGGCCAGTAAAAATGGAACGCACAGAAGGGAAAATATATAAATTCCTGTTTCCGGGAGAATTAAGCCTTTCCAACAGCAATTCAAATTATAACGCATTCTTTTTAAATCTGAATAAATCAATCAATTGGCTGGTATTAAGCCTTATATTAATAGTTATCCAATTCTTTATTATTAAAAGAAGGAACGAAAAATTTAAAAACCAAATCGTTGATTTTACAGCAATACTATTTACAGGCATTTTTGGCTTTTTAGCTGTAAATATCTTTCCGAATAAATTTTTCAAATAAAGAATAAGTAAATGTAATATCACAGCCATTCTGAAAAGGGTGGCTGTTTTTTTATAATTTTACCGCAATGGATTATATTAAAATTTATATAAAAATTAATTCTGTTGAAGACTGGTTTACAGATGTATTAGCAACATGGCTTGCTGAAATCGGGTTTGAAAGTTTTGTTACTGTTGAAGATGGAATTGAAGCTTATATTCCGGAAAATCAGTTTGACAAAGTTTTGTTAACTGAGAAACTGAATAAAAATCAATTCAATATAAAAGTAAGTTGGGAAAAAGAACTTATTAAAGACCGCAACTGGAATGAAGTATGGGAAAAGAATTATTTCAAGCCTCTGGTAATAAAGGATCAATGTGTGATCCGTGCACCTTTTCATACCGATTTTCCAAATTGTAAATATGAAATTATCATTGAACCGAACATGGCATTCGGTACAGGAAATCATGAAACTACTTCAATGATGATTGAATTCCTGATGGAACAAAATCTGAAAGGTAAAAATGTACTTGACATGGGTTGCGGGACTGGTATTCTTTCAATAATGGCATCAAAACTTGGAGCCGAAAAAATTACAGCTATCGATATTGATGCGAGGTCGTTTGAAGCAGTAAAATCAAATGCTGAGTTAAATAACATCAACAATATTGAAGCTTTTTTAGGAGACGCATCTTTACTTATAATCCAGCAGTTCGATTTGATACTTGCAAACATTCAACGTAATGTTTTACTCACCGATATGGAAAAATACTGTTCTGTGTTAAATCCTGGCGGAAAACTGATCATGAGTGGTTTTTACATTCAGGATAATCCTTCTATCAAGGAAAAAGCAGAATCAATCGGATTAACAGATGCTGGCTATACCGAAAAAAACAAATGGGTTGCTTATACTTTTCTCAAATAATTTATTTAGAACTAAATTAAACACAGACACGATCCCTTCGCGAATCGGCATGGGTTTGTTATTTTTTCCGCGGATATTCCCAGATTTCCAAATCCCGGATATCTTTCCCGTCAATTTTGAACCGCAAGGCTGTACAAACTTTATGAAAACCATTTATTCCGGCAGCACCTGGGTTCATGTGCAGGAAATTCAGTTTTTTATCAAAAATTACCTTCAGAATATGGGAATGGCCGGAGATAAACAGATTGGGAGGATTGGTAAAAATATCAGGTTTTACATACCTTTCATACCTGCCCGGATAACCTCCGATATGAGTAATCCAGACATCAGTTTCCTCGCATAAAAACCGGTTGTGCATCGGATAAACTGCCCTGATATCCTGCCCGTCAATGTTTCCATAAACTCCTTTTATCGGTTTAAAAGATGCAAGTTTATCTGCTGTTTCAATATTGCCAAAATCGCCGGCATGCCAGATTTCATCCACTTTCTCAAAAAAGGAAAACAATTTGGGATTTAAATAAGCATGTGTATCAGAAAGCAATCCTATTCGTTTCATATAACAGAAAAAAAGCTTAACTTGAAGTTTCAAAGTAAAAACAATTTAAACAAACAGAAAAATGAAACGCGTTGTTATTGTAAGGCATGCAAAGTCTGTCCCCTATGGATACGATGATGATTTTCATCGTGACCTGAAAGAACCAAGGGGTTACAACGATGCCAAAAAAGTAAGTGAAGAATTGCGGAATTACGATGTCCTCCCCGACCTCATAATATCAAGCCCGGCTAAAAGAGCATTAAAAACAGCCCGTATTTTTGCAGAAACATTTGAATTTCCCGAAAAAAAAATTCAGTTACTGGAAGATCTTTACGATGGAATTTCAACCCATGAATTAGTTGAATTGCTTAATGGCCTTGAAAATAACCTTAATTCGGTTTTTATCTTTGGACATAATCCCACCATATATTATTTAATTAAAGGCCTGGCCCCGCGATTTAACGAGGACATTCCAACAAGTTCATCGGTTTCAATTGAATTTAAATGCGATAACTGGAAAGAATTAACATCTGGTTCAGGTACTGTAGCTTTTCAATTAATGCCCCGGACATTTAAATAATTCAGATTAGCCTTTTTTGTTAACTTTAGGCACTGAATATTGAGGAATGAATATTTTCTATATACCGAAAATAAAAGGTAACAGCATTGTGCTTGATGAAGCAGAATCAAAACATTGTGTCAGGGTTTTAAGGCTTTCCAAAGGTGATGAAATAACGCTTGTCGATGGCAGAGGCGGACTTTATGTTGCCCAGATTATCAATCCTGACTCCAGACATTGTGAAATAGAAATTACAAGCTGCCAAGTGGAAGTAGGGAAAAGAAATTATCACATCCACATTGCCATTGCCCCTACTAAAAATATTGAACGATTTGAATGGTTCATTGAAAAAGCAACAGAAATAGGCATTGATGAAATTACGCCTGTCCTTTGTTTTCATTCTGAAAGGAAAATCCTTAAAACCGAAAGGCTGGAAAAAATCCTTGTTTCGGCCATGAAGCAGTCATTAAAAGCATATTTGCCAAAACTGAATCAAATGTCTGATTATAATTCTTTTATAAATAATTCTGTACCAGGCCAGAAATTTATTGCTCATTGTTATTCAGGTGAAAAAGGTATTTTGCAGAATGAGGTTATTTCAAACAAAGACGTTACAGTACTAATAGGCCCGGAAGGGGATTTTTCTGAGGAGGAAGTTAAAAATGCCATGGAAAAAGGATTTAGAGAAATCTCACTTGGCAAATCACGTTTAAGGACTGAAACTGCTGGGATTGTGGCCTGTCATACAGTTAATTTAGTAAATGAAAAAAATGAACAAAATTTTTAGGATACTTATATTCTTTATAACAATTACTCCGGTTATAGCTGCAGGGCAGGGAGCAGCAGTAAAAATTGCCCTGGTAAAATACAACGGCGGCGGCGACTGGTATTCCGATCCTACTGCTTTGCCAAACCTGATCAAATTCTGCAATAATAATCTGAACACAAATATTATTTCCACACCCGGCACAGTCGAGGTTGGGAGCCAGGATTTATTTAATTACCCGTTTGCACAAATGACTGGCCATGGAAATATAGTATTTTCAGAAAGTGAGGCAAGAAACCTGAGGATGTACCTCGAAGGAGGCGGATTCCTGCATGTGGATGATAATTACGGGCTTGATGAATATTTCAGGAGGGAAATGAAAAAGGTCTTCCCTGAGAAAGAATTGGTTGAGCTTCCACCCGATTTCCCGATTTTTAACCAACGGTTTAAATTCCCGAATGGATTGCCCAAAATCCATGAGCACGACAATAAACCTCCCCAGGCATTCGGAATTTTTATTGATAACAGGCTGGTTTGCCTGTACACCTACGAATCTGATCTGGGTGACGGCTGGGAGGATCCTGAAATCCACAACGACCCGGAAGAGGTTCGTTTGAAAGCCCTGCAAATGGGTGCTAATATTATTTCGTATGTTTTTAACCAGTGATTAAAAAGATGATTGAATAAATTCAAAACTCATAATTTAACATTCAAAAATTCCATGAAGGTAGTTGCATTTAACGGGAGCCCGCGTAAAAAAGGGAATACTTCGATCCTGATCAATACAGTTTTTAACGAACTTGAAAAAGAAGAGATTAAAACAGAAATGGTCCAACTTGGGAATAAACCTGTTCATGGGTGTATTGCATGTGGTAAATGCAAAGAATTCAAAGACGGGCAATGCCATATTAATAACAAAGTCTTGAACCGTTGTATTGAAAAAATGCTAAAAGCTGACGGGATTATTATAGGTTCTCCGGTCTATTTTGCCGATATCACAAGCGAAACGAAAGCTCTGATAGATGTTGCCGGATATGTTACCCGCGCCAGTGGACATCTGTTAAAAAGGAAAGTTGGAGCAGCTGTTATTGCAGTCAGGCGTGGCGGGGCTTTGCATGCTTTTGAATCAATTAATAATTTTTTCCTGATTAACCAGATGATCGTTCCCGGATCCAGTTACTGGAACTTTGCCACTGGCCGTGATCCGGGTGATGTCCTGAGTGATGAAGAAGGCATAAAAACCATGAAGGACCTGGGGCAAAACATGGCATGGCTGTTAAAAAAGCTGAATGGTTAAAATTAGATATTCGATTTTCGATTTAGGATTTTGGATAGTTGATATTCAATATTACAAAAAGTAAATCGTTAAGGATTTATATTTCGCTACATTCTGTATTTCAGTAAATAAATAATTGACTTCACTTTATTTCAAAAACTCGTTTATAAAATCCTGCTTGACTTTATTTACTGTTTGATCCCAAATCTCATATTGGTCTTTATTTCGGAATGAATTCATCTGATGCCAGCGATAAGGAACCGGCAGGATAATTTTTTCGCCTTTCGCCTGGTTAATTACGGCATAAACTGAATAGGAAGGGCAGGTTACATCGATCAATCCAATTTCGGCTACTATTGTGGCTTTTGAGCCTTTTAAAATGTGTGCTGCATCGAAATACGGTATTGTTTCAAGCATTTTTGCCTTATCATTATCTGTCCCCATCGGGTCGGGCCAACCACCAATGGCATTTTTAAACGTACCATAAAAATTACACATGGCCGTGACAGTTGCCACAACTGCAGACACCCTGTGATCCAGTCCGGCAGCAACAAGTGCCTGCCCCCCACCCTGACTCTCTCCTATAACAAGTATTCGTTTCCCATCCCATTCCGGTTGCCCGCACAAAAAATCCAGTGTACGCATTAACCTTAAATACATACCCTTGAAATAATTATCATTCCGGCCTTCCAAACCCTGATGGTAATAATTCTTTAATTCCCCATTTTCCAAATTACGGTAATATTCCATATCCTGCCCGTTTAACATCCCATGGGCGTTCAAATCGAATGCCAGTGCCCCTTTCCCCATTTTTGCATAATTTACCGCTGTTTCCGGTTTCGACAGGCACCATGAACCACTAACTCCGGCTGCATGGACAAATAAAACAATTGGAAGTGTACCTGATCCAGCATTTTCCGGTTTTGCAAAATAGCCACGAGCAGGTTTCGGACCGGTACAATTTATTTCAATATCAGAACATATCCAGCCCTTATCAGTATTTTCAAAAGGGACATTTTTTATCTCCATAGGAAGTGCTTTTAAAGCTTTTTTTTCGGCTTTCCAGAATTGGTTAAAATCTTTTGGGCGTTTAGTCCCCGGATTAAACTTTTCCGGTTCAACAATTGCCCCGATTCCTGCCCTGTTCCTTCCAACCCAGGCTTCAACATTTACCGTTGAAGGAGCTTTAAATGATTTTTCAAAAAGGACCTGGTTTTCCCCGGAATATTTCATTTTAAATGGCCTGGCATTCTTATTATAATTTTCTCTGATTAATATATTGACTGAATCAGCTTCCAGGTCGATCAGAGTCAGCGAGATCCTGACAGTTTCTCCTTTTTTATAAATTCCTTTTTCATTGGATTGGTTAAGTGTAATCTTTTGAGCAGTAAGCAGGTTAACACTTCCGTTTAATAAAATAAAAAGTAAAAAAAGTTGC
>JAFGGF010000283.1 GCA_016930735.1 Prolixibacteraceae bacterium | reverse complement strand
TGAACTTCGAGTGGAAAACCACAAATATATTCATCGATATTTTCGGGTATTTTATCAGATTTTTTCAAAACTTTCAGTTTACAAGTTTATATTTTCTGCAACCATCGCATAAATAGGTATAAAACCTGATTG
This sequence comes from Prolixibacteraceae bacterium, assembly GCA_016930735.1. Taxonomy (GTDB): domain Bacteria; phylum Bacteroidota; class Bacteroidia; order Bacteroidales; family Prolixibacteraceae; genus JABMQB01. The sequence continues at coordinate 9,454 of JAFGGF010000283.1, read as the reverse complement.
TCCCGCCGCAATCATCACACGTCCACCTTTCTTTATGAAAGGTATAGTAACTATCCGGCCCATTCAACTTTAATATTTTAAAAAGGTCCGGTAATTCAAACCGGTAAGTAAACCTGGGATCACTTTTGTGTGCGGTCAATAATCTTTTGGAATAAGTTTTACAGGGGAATTCATCGCATTCAAAGCAAAAATCCAACGCCTTTGTTTCATAACAGCAAATTCTGATGCTACAGGCCCATTTACTAATTCTTTTTTGGTTTTTATCATTTGAGGCACAACCCAGGCAAGTTTTATTAACAGAAGGGCAGGCTCCGCAAAAAATTCCGCAAGGAGCCAATTCATTAAATTTTATTTCGATGTTATCGGCTTTCATTAAAATTTATCATTGCCCGATTCTGTAACTTCCTTATAAAGTTCAGTAATTTCATCAGCAAATTCGGGCAACGATTCAATTTCACCCCAGGCAGTTTCAGTTTGAAAAATACCATCGTAAACCGAATCATGAAATGTTTTAATTATATGGGGAATTCCCTTTTCATCGAGCAAATCTTTCATGATCTGGGCTTCAATTCCGTTTTTCAGGGTAATGATGGTTTGTGTTTTTTCCATTTTATTTAATTAAAAGTATAATTATTTGTACTGACGCAATATAAGACTATTTTTTTCAAAAAACCCAATAAAATATTGATGTAATAATCAGCCTGTTTGAAAACCAATATTTAGCTCACAATTATTATTAACCGGTTTTATTTGAAATATTTTACTATTTTCAATTTTTAATGTAATTCAACAATTTAGTCATACATTATGACTGAAATTCCTGAAACCAGAATTTGTAAAAACTGTGGTTCATCACAGGTCGAAAATTATTGTAGCCATTGTGGTCAGAAAGTATATAAAAAGAGGTTCACAATAAAAAGCTTTTTTGCGGTCCTTTTTGATGCACTGAACCTGGAGAAAGGGATTTTATACACTTTAAAAATGTTGTTTGTAAATCCCGGAAAAGTTATCCATGATTATCTGAGCGGAAGTACCAAACGATATGTAAATCCCCTGAATTATCTTTTAATCATTGCAGGTATTAATGCTTTTCTGGTTTTATATCTTAATATATTGGACAACAGTGTGGAAATGTCGAATAATTTATTGAATTACCAGGGGACGGAAAATTATCAGGAAACGATGGAACTTCAACAACGCTTTATTGAAGTTATAAAAAAATATGTGAATTTTATGCCACTTCTAATGATACCTTTTGCCAGTCTGGTATCAAAATGGTATTACTATTCCGGAAAACTTTATTACGGGGAACACCTCATTATAATGACATACCTTTTTGGGCAAAGCCTTATTATTGGCAGTTTTTTATCTCTTTCAGTTTTAATATTCCCCGACTTTATTAAAATTTTCCCATTCGTTAATATTTCAATTACACTAATCTATTTTGTATATGCATTAAAAAGAATCTATAAACGATCGGTTGTCAGTGCAATTTTCGGCTCAATATTTATATATGTTTTTGGCCTGATTTTATTTATGGTTGTATTAATGATATTAATCTTCCTCACATTTTTTATAATTGCATTAATGGGTTTTGACCTGAAAAGCCTGTTGTAATTAATTGATCAACTGTAGTGATCTGAAAACAGTCTCTGCCAACAGTTAAGGATACCTTTCCCCGGCTCCAGCTTTTTAACAGGCGATAATCCAATATTGATCCTGGCTTTGTTTATCATTTCAAGAGTTAGCAAACTTTCAGCATTGTAACCGCTAATTTTCAGGCAATATGCTGTTTTTAATGTTGATCCTTTAAACCGTACCGTAAAAGATCCTGTTTTGGCAGGATGGATATGAATATATCTGTTTTCTTCTGTCCCTAACCGGATTATCCACTCTGACCCATCGGAAATTTGTATTTTCCGGTAATTCCGGATATGTGTTGTCCATTTCAGAAATTTAATCTCTTCAAAAACATCCAAATCCTTTAAAAGTGAAATTACTTCATTGCATAACTGAACCGGTGTTATAGAACCAGTATAAATATCGATATAATTATGATTCACTGATTTATATAAATCAAAAGCTTCTTCCGGTTGTAATTTTTCAAGTGCATCTAAAATAAATCCTTTATGGTGTTTAAGCTGATTAAACTTTACTGGTTCAGGAATATCTTTTTCAACATCCATAAAAGTATCTTTTTGTTAAATTTACGGCATTAAAATTTTGAATGGAAAAACTTGCAGGAAAATATTATATCGGCAACGAAAAAGTAAAACCGGTTACTGAGTTTTTAAATCAAACATTAAATACAGAAACTGTTGTTTATGAAGTAATCAGGGTAATTTCAGGAGTGCCCCTGTTTATTGGGGAACACCTGGGAAGGCTTCAGCTATCAATACTGCTGGCAGGTTGGAAAATAATACCCGATTTAAAAAAATTAAGTTCAGATATTTCAGTGCTCATCCGGCAAAACGGGGTAACTTCAGGCAATATAAAACTGACAGTTGTTTTATTCGGAAAAAAACTTCAAACCTGTATTTATTTTATACCGCATTCATATCCTTCAGAATTTGATTACAGGGATGGGGTAGAGGTTGGCATTTTACATTCCGAAAGAAATAATCCGGAAGCAAAAATCTCACAGGTGAATGTGCGGGGCAAAGCAAATGAAATAATAGGAATGAACAATATTTATGAGGTTCTGCTTGTTGACAAAGAGGGATTTGTCAGGGAAGGCAGCCGCTCAAATGTTTTTTTTGTAAAAGGTAAAATGATTCTGACTCCACCGGAAAACACTGTTCTGAATGGTATCACCAGGCAAAAAGTTATTCAAATCCTGAAGGATGGATTATACAATTTTATGGAAAAACAGGTTGCTTTAAATGACCTTCCTGCCTTCGATTGTGTTTTCCTGACAGGTACTTCACCCAAAGTTTTACCGGTTAAAAAAATTGGCAATCTGACTTTTAACTGCCAAAATCAAATTTGCCTCAGGATAATCCAAAAATATGACGAACTTATTTCTGAATATATTTCGAAAAATATTCGTTCCTAATTCATTCTTTTGTTAACTCAAATGTAGCCCCGCCCTGTTTCAGGATCATTTTATTTTTTTCAGGTAAAAATTCTATTTCCAACCCTGCCTGATCAAACCTGAATTTATTCTCTTCAAATGCTTCGAGCGGGAAAGAAGGTTGCCCGGTACCCTGTCCTTTTAAAACACCATCTTCGATAAAAATTTTCAGTTTGAGCGGTAAATCCGGACTGCTGTACAAACCTTCGTAACTGGTCAATTTGGAAATATCTACTTTAACTACAGCCGCAAAATCCGGCAATTCATAATCACGGCCAAAATAAATACTCAGAATGCCTATCATCAAGTCATTTAAAACCATATCCAATCCATTGCAAGTCAATGAAAAAGCAGTTTTTTCCACCGGGAAATATGCTGCAAACGAACGAAACCCATCGATACCTCCGCCATGGCCAAATGCCTTTTTTTCATAAAACGGGACACTCGTCAAAGCAAATCCGTAACCATCCACCATTTTTTCCATCTGGCCAAGTGATTCTTCCGAAACCAGTTTCATATTAAAAAGGGCATTAAAAAACCGGTTCAAATCGGTTGGCATGGAAACAATGGCTCCGGCACCGGAAGGCACGCTCATATCAGTCTCTGTTTCAAGTTGCCAGCCTCCCTGCTTTGAATATGAAAATGCTTCATCTTCAGCAGAATTTATTTTTTCCCCGTAATATGTATTATCCAGTTTCAGAGGACCGGTTATCCTTGATTTCAGGACTTCAGAGTAAGGTTTTTTTTCAATTTCCTCTATTATAAAAGAAAGCAGGACATAATTGGTATTTGAATATTCCATTTTTTCTCCCGGTTCGAAAACAGTTCCGTTTTTAATGAAGTGGTTCAAAATATCCTTCCTTGTTTGCGGTTTAACCATCCATGTAGTATAATCTTCCTTGTTGGTGAAATTAAACAGCCCGGTCCGGTGCCTGAGTAATTGCTCAATGGTAATTTTTTTGGCATTCGGAATTCCAGGGAAATACTCCGATAGTTTGGTATCGAGGCTCAGTTTCTTTTCTTCAAAAAGTTGCATGATCATTGTTGCAGTAAATGTTTTTGAAATAGAGCCAATCCTGAATTTGGTTTCTTTGTTTACTTTAATATCACTTGCAACATCGGCAAATCCGAAGGAGTTTTGGTAAACTTCCTTACCGTCCTGAAACAGGGAAAAACTCCCCATACATTTATTGTTTTCTTCAACCAGATTAATAAACCTGTCAAGTTTTTCTTTGTCAAATGTTTGCGATTTCACAACAGAGATGGTTGCGAAAATGAAAATAAGGAAAAGTATCTGTTTCATAGCTGTTATTAAATGTTTCATAAATAATTATAGATAATTAAAGGTCAGACCAATCAATTTTCATATTTGTTGTAAAAATCAGGAAATAATTACGTTTGTTTTTATTATTATACAAACATCCGCATTAATATTCCATCGAAGTATTTATTTTCGATTTTGGTATCCCTTTCAAGCAAAGCCATTTTTTCAAATCCAAACTTTTCATATAACCTGATTGCTGCTGTGTTGTCAGACCTTACCATCAGGTAAACAATTTCAATAATTTTATCGATTCTGAGCATTTTAAAAGCCTCATTTAATAGAAAATGGCCGGTTCCTTTCCCCTGAAATCCGGGATGCACTCCCATATTCAATTCTGAAGTGTGTTTAATTTTTCTTTGGTGACGTGGAGTGATGGCCAGGTAGCCAATATATTTTTGCCCGGTTACAGCAAACAAAACAATCCCTCCATGTAAATTTAAAATTCCCTGAAAGTATGATTCGCAGGAATCCATATCCGGAAATTTATCTGAAAACAATTCACTCATTGTATCAGATGAATTGTATATTTCTTCCAGTAAAAAATAAATTCTGTCTATATTTTTGTTATCAAATAAAAGTAAATCTGTTTGCATAGGGCAAAAATAAGGATAAATTATGAAGGATAAAGGATAAAAGATAATGTAGCGAGTTCTAATAATCTTCAGATTGAGTTTGTTACAGTGAAATTATTCCTGTAACCATTTAATTGCTTCTTCTTTTGTTTTGAAAAAATGCATCTTATTTCTATTTGCTGAAGCACTAATCTCAAATGCAGCCAAAATTCTTGCAACCGGGTGAAGTCCGCAAAAAGCGATCTTGTGATAATGCTCTTCATTTGCTATTTTTTCCCAAAACCTCCTTGCTTCGGGTGGGCTTTTTTTTGCATTGTTTAAATCAATCAGGACATTAACCGGGGCATTGATATATTCTCTGAAAATCAAATGTACGTCATATGATTTTTGTGCCAACTCAAGGGTCACTGTTTCCTTTGGTGCTGAAAAAGAAATATTATTATGAATTAATTTTAAATTAACTGGGCCAACCTGGTATTCGGTATCCGAAATTTTATGAATAGCTAAATTGGAATCCATAATAAATTACCTGTTTTTTTGCTTAAGTTGCTCTTCAAGTTCAGCAATCCTGTCTTTTAATTCCTTTATCCTGAATTCACGGCTAACAAATAAATCGTTAAAATGCTCCAATTCATTATTTTTTTCCTGTAATTCGAGTGTACGGTAATGGATTAATTCCTCCAGGTGACTTTTATATTCTTCCAGTTCGACTTTAACATGTTTAGCTTTTTTATTGGCTTTTAACAGCCTGTCATTCATTTCCTGAATTTGTTTATTTTTCAATTGCAGGTCAATGTTATTTTTCAGGTCATCGATCATCATGTTTATGCCCATGGCCAAAGCATCCAAATCATCATTTTGCCCGGAAAGGTTAATTTGTTTACCAAAATTGCCCTGGGCAACCTCAATAATAACATCGATAAACTGGGGGATTCGTTTTGCAAATTCGTTACTTTTTTCCACTTTCAATTTGAAAGATTACATTTATTTATTTAATAACCATTTAATTGCAGCTTCTTCGGTTTTAAAGAAGCGCATTTCTTTTTTATTTGTAATATCTGAAACAAAAGATGCAATTACCCGTGCGACCGGATGCATCCCAAACATTGCGACCTTAGCTGTTTTTTCATTTTCACTTAATTCTTTCCAAATATTTCTCGCTTCATGCGAGCTTTTACCTGACCGGTTTAGATCAATCAGGTATTTAATCTTACCTTCAAGTGAATTTGCCAGTTTAAGTGAAATTTCTTTCTGAATTTCAGCCTTTTCCATGGTTTCCTCACCAACTGCTTTCACCTTAATAATATTATCACTTAAAACCTGAAATTGATTTTCACCCACCCAGATTTCCTTCTCACTAACCACCTTCACAGGAAAATTTTTTTCCATAACAATACACTCAAAACGGGTTTCAGCAATGATAATTTTATAATCCCTGATAATAATCTCAGACTATTCAAAGACACAGGAATAAATTCTATTAATAAATAACTATTTGTCCAATAATACTTTTGCGAAAGTAAAAATTATTTTTCAGAAAAAACAGAGAATATTTTCAAATAATCGTCTTTGAATAATTTAATTTTGAAGTACTTCAATTAACAGCTTTGTGTTGTAACCCCTTGATTCTGCCTTTTTTAAAATTTCTGAATATAACGAATATTTTATTTGAGGGGTACGGCTTAAAATCCAGAGATATTTATCGGAAGAACTTCCTATTAAAGCCCATTCATAGTTTTCGTCCAGTTCGAGAACATAATAATCGGCATAAAAAAACAGGAAAAAAGATACTTTGAGTTTTCCTGGCTCAGCAGGGTCGGGGAGTTTGGCTTTTCCTCTGGCACGGTTTAATTTACCATCCAGTGAGTTTTTATACCCCTGGTTGATCACTGTAATTTTCCCATCAGTGCGAAGAGAATAGGTTGCTGTAACGCCTACCAGCCCCCGTTCAAAAGAATGGTCGAACCGGGCAATTTCGTACCATACCCCCATAAAGCGGTTCAGGTCAAGTTCTTTAACAGTTGAATAATCCATATTCATATTTTTAGTTTGACAACTGGAAATCGAAATTGAAAAGGTTAGAATTAAAAATATTTGAAACATTTTATTCATTTACACAAATTACAAAAAAAATTTATATCTGCAGAGTGCAAATAAAATACCGACAGTTATTTACTTTTCTCCTCAATCCTCCTGATCATCTCTATACACATCCTTCCATTATGATAAGGCGCTTTCCAGCCATTGACCTTTTCAATGGGCATCCTTTCCAGGTTTTTATCCACCCCCCAGAACCATTCTCCATACTCCTTATCAATGATGTGATTTTTAATAAATGCCCAGCATGAAACTGCCAAATCGAAATATTTCTGATTTTCATTAATCTGCCACAAATTAAAGAAGCCAATAACTGCTTCAGCCTGAGGCCACCAGTGGAATTCTTCCAGTAAATGCCCGTTTTCCTTTTCATAAAGTAAACCACCATGCACTTTTACAATACCTTCCCTGATTGTAGTTTCAGCCATTTTTTCAGCAATTGAGGCTGTTTTATTGATAAGCTCTTTTTTTCCCAGTACTTCAGCAGCTTCATACAATAACCAGGTTCCTTCAATGTCATGCCCGTATGAATCCACATCGCCAATAACCTTCCAGTTTTCGTTAAAAAACAGGTTAAAATGCCAGGTTTTATGGTTAATTATTTTTTCAAGGAATAAATTGATCAGATGCTCCAGTTTTTGTTTCAGTCCATCATCTTTCCATATCCTGAACAGGTTAGTATAAGCCTCAAGCACATGGAGGTGGGTATTCATAGTCATGGTGTCAGCAATCTCTTTTTCGCTTAACCTTAAACCTTTAATAACCTTATAATCTCTTGAAAGTACATCGATATACCCGCCGTTTGCCGGATTAAATGATTTGGCTTCAAGTATTATATAAAGCGAAATTGCCAGTTGTTTAGCCTGTTCATTTTTAAAAGCCATGTAATTTTCTGTGCAGGCATAAATACAAAACGCAAGTGCGTAGAATTGTTTTTTAGTGTCAAAAGGGGAGTGGTCGCCCTTGATTTCCCAGTAAATTCCTCCATTTTCAACATCCCAGAAATAGTTTGTAATTATCCTGTAAGCTTCATCAGCCATTTGTTTGTATTCGGATTTTGGAAATAACCTGTAAGCAGCAGAAAAGGTCCATAAAATACGGGTAATTAAAACTGCTGATTTGTTATGTCCCGGATCCGGGTTTTCATCCAAATCAATTCTTCCGAAGAAAGTTTTATTTATCGGGTCGTAAACTTTCTTTACCCAGTAATCAAGGATATTATCGTTGAGTTCCTTTTCAAATTCGGATTTTAATTGTTGTATGTTCATTGGTAGCTTTTTTACCCCTCTGTCAATCCACTTTTTGAATTGACACCTCCCCTTAACAGGGGAGGAAATTCTCTCTCTGAAAGAGAAAGTTCTCCCCGATAGCCATCGGGATAAAGGGTGAGTTTATCTCTATTCTTTTTAATCCCTTCCCGGATAAAACGCTCCCACTTCATCCCTGATCCTGTCGAGAGTTTCCATCAGGCCGAGACTAAAAGATAACGGTAAGACCGGGCTTTCTTTTAAATTTTTATCAAGACACTCCATTACATGGGAGGCTTCATATTGGTAACCAAATCCAGGGTCATCAGAAAAATCGATTATTTCCTCTTTGTTTATTGCTTTTCGTAAAATTGAAACTGAAGTAGGTGTGTGCCATTCCCTGTTCAGCCTGATATATCCTTTTTCACACCAGAATTCGGTTTGGACGGATGAGAAAGCCGCAAAACTGGATGCCAGCGAAGCCATTTGCCCGGAATTGTATTTAAAGATCATCGAAATACTTTCTTCTGAACCAGTAGGTGAAAAATCTGCCATTGCCTTAATCCTATCAGGTTTTCCAAGAGTCCGTAATGCAGCAAATACCGGGTAAATCCCAATATCCAGCAATGAACCACCACCCAATTCAAGATTGTACAGCCTGTTTTTCGGATCATATGGACCATTAAATGCAAAATCGGAACGAACCATTTTTAATTCCCCCAGTTCTCGTGAGTTCAATATTTCCATTGCTTTCAGGAAACTGGGCTGGAATTGGGTCCAGAAAGCTTCCATGAGAAATGTATCATTCTCTCTGGCAGTATCCACAATTTCCCTTGCTTCTTTTAAATTCAGTGCAAAAGCCTTTTCATTTAAAACGGCTTTTTTATTTTTCAGGCAAAGGATTGCATGGTCTCGATGATGGGAGTGAGGTGTAGCAATATAAACCGCATCGACACTGGGATCGGTAACCAAAGCCTCATAACTTCCAAAAGCTTTTTCAAAGCCAAATTCATGTGCAAAAGCCTGAGCCTTTTCCAAACTTCGTGATGCAGCAGCATACAGCTTTGCATTTGGCAAGAGTTTTAAATCACTGCTGAATTTTCGCGCTATCTTCCCACACCCTAAAACTGCCCAATTGTAT
>JAFGGF010000282.1 GCA_016930735.1 Prolixibacteraceae bacterium | reverse complement strand
TCCGTGGACCAAAGAAAATACACCTTCAGGCATTCCAGTCTCCTGAACGGCTTTCAAAATTGCCCGGGCAACCATTTCTGATGTCCCGGGATGTAGCGGGTGCCCTTTTACTACAACCGGGCAACCAGCGGCCAACGCAGAAACCGTATCGCCTCCTGCTACTGAAAATGCCAATGGAAAGTTACTGGCTCCAAAAATGCCGACAGGACCCAGCGGAACCTGCATCTGCCGGATATCGGGTTTTGGCGGTTGCCTTTCGGGGATGGCTGTATCGATTCGTGCATCCACCCATGAACCTTCCCGGACTACTGATGCAAACAATTTAAGCTGATTCACCGTACGTCCCCGTTCACCTGTTAACCGGGCTTCAGGCAGGGCAGTTTCCTGCATACAACGCAGGATCAACTGATCTCCCAACTCCATAATGTTGTCGGCAACAGCTTCAAGAAAAACTGCCCTTTCTTCATTTGTTTTCGACTTATATTCCAAAAAAGCCTTTTTTGCCAGCTGAACGGCTTCATCAACTTCATCGTTTGTAGCTTCAAAAAAACGAACTTCCAGTTCCTGAAGCGTTGCCGGATTTGTAGCTTTAAAACTCTTCGATCCGTTCCCGGATTCTTTATTTCCTATGATATTTTTTCCTGTTAATTCCATAATATATTTTTTAATTGGAGTGTTGAAATAATGGAATGATGTAACATTCGTGATCTTATTTTATTATTGCCCAATATTCCGGTTTTCCATTATTCCAGTTTGAAAATAACTCTTTATTCATTCAACTTCATTCACTAATTCCCCGATTGGTTCTATCCTGATTTTCACTACGTCGCCACTTGCCAGGGTAAAATCATTGGGAGGCACAATTCCGGTCCCTGTCATTAAAAGGCAGCCAGCGGGAAAACCAGTTTCACGAAATAAAAACTCAGCCAAATCGGTAAACTTTCGTTTTATCTGACTGATATTGACATCTCCTGTATAAACACTTTTTCCATTTCTGATAATCTCAAGTTCAATTCTCACTGTTGGAAGTAAAGGTTTTTCAGTAACATAAATACAGGGTCCAATGGCGGCCGAACCATCATAAGTTTTTGCTTGTGGAAGATACAATGGATTTTGCCCTTCGATATCGCGTGAACTCATATCATTCCCGATGGTATAACCGATAATTTTCCCTGATGAACTGATCATCAGTGTCAACTCCGGTTCCGGGACATTCCATGTTGAATCTTTCCGAATTCTTACTTTCTCTCCCGGTCCAACTGACCTGTAAGCTGTCGATTTAAAAAACAATTCCGGGCGTTCAGCTTCATAAACCTTGTCGTAAAAATCACCGCCTCCGGCATCTTTGGATTCTTCCATCCGGGCACTTTTACTACGCATGTAGGTAACACCCGAAGCCCAGATTTCCTGTGAACCAATAGGAGGCAGCAACTCATTTTTCAGAATATCTCCAACATCGGGAATCGGTTCAAGATTCTTAATCAGTGATAGAACTCCTGAAAACAAATTATCATTATTGATAAATCCATCCCAATCATTCTGAACCAGAAAAAAACGATCCTTTTCTTCGATCAATATCCCTTTAATGGTTTTATAAATCTTCATAAAATTTAGATAAACAAATTTAAAATGGTAAGAAAGAGCATTGCTGAAACACCCACTACAAAAGTTCCAATGCTGTGAGTCCGGTACCCCTTGTTAATATCCATACTGCTCATTTGAGTAACCACCCAGAAAAAACTGTCGTTGGCATGTGAAAAGAAGGCAGCTCCGGCTCCGATGGCTATTACAACCATAGCTTTCGACATTTCTGAATCAAGTCCCATTACTGATAAAAGCGGTGCAACTATTGAGGCAGCAGTAATCAAAGCTACTGTTGACGAACCCTGAGCTGTTTTTAAGGTAAAAGCTAAAATAAAAGGCAACCATAAACCCAGGCCGGTTATCCTCAGGTTCTCACTGAAAACGGCAGCAAAGTCTGAATTTTGTAACACTTTCCCAAAAGCTCCACCGGCACCTGTAATTAAAATGATTATTGCTGCAGTTTTGAGTGCATCCCCAACCCAGCCTGAAGTACTCAGCATTTCCTTATTAAATTTTTCTGGAAGCAAAAATGAAATAAGAACGCCTATAAACAGGGCTGTAACCGGATTTCCAAAAAATGTAAGTAACGTTTTTAACTGCCCTTCACCAAAGGGATTGGTTGGATATTCAGCAACCGACCGTAATACAATCAAAACAATTGGAATTAAAATCGGAAGAATCGATTTTATCAGTGAAGGCTGATAATTAAGGTTAACCATTTTATCGACAGTTTCTTTATCTTCATTCGGATCGATAAACACCTTTTTCCCGATAAATTTTGAATAAACGATGGCAACAATCAAAGCTACAAGGCTTGTTATCATTCCAATCAGGATCACTAAACCGAGATCGGCATTAAGTATTCCGGCAGCAGCAATCGGACCGGGAGTTGGTGGCACCATTGTATGCGATGCTGTCAAACCAAGTGATAATGCCACAGCAGTTCCGGCAAGCGATAGTTTTGCCTTTTTTGTCAATGCACGGTTTAGAGAAGAAAGGATCACAAAACCGCTATCTGCAAATACAGGTATTGAAACAATAAAACCAATCAGCCCCATTGCTGTATGAACCTTCTTTTTCCCTACCAGTTTTAATACTGAATTTGCAAGTGTTTTTGCTCCTCCTGAATTTTCCAGGAAAGCTCCGATCACAATTCCGGCAACAATGATAATCCCAATATTTCCAATTGTTCCTCCAAATCCGGCATTTATTGATTCGAGAATTCCATTTAAAGGCATTCCAGAAAGCAGTCCAAAAAGAAATGCAGCCAACAGCAATGACAAAAAAGGATGCACTTTAAAACGGGTACAGGTGACAACAATAAATACTATGGTAAAAATAAATATCAGTAAAGTAACCATACCTGAAAATCTAATGTGGTTCGCGTGAAACTTCCGATCCTGATCCCCCTACAAGGAAATCAAAATCGCAACCGTTCTCTGCCTGTTGCACATGCTCTGCAAACATTTTTACATATCCCCGATCAGCAGGTGGTTCCGGAGGCAGCCATTCCAGCCGCCGTTTTTCCAGCTCCTCTTCAGTAACATCGAGGTGGAGGAGGCGTTTTTCAACATCCAGTTCAATTATATCACCATTCTGCACAAATGCAAGTGTACCACCAATCGATGATTCAGGAGATACATGCAGAACGACAGTCCCGTAAGCTGTACCACTCATTCTTCCATCGGAAATACGAACCATATCAGTAATTCCTTTTTTAATCAGTTTTTCAGGAAGTTCCATATTCCCTACTTCAGGCATTCCGGGATACCCAACAGGTCCCACACCTTTTAAAACCATGATGCAGTTTTCGTCGATATCCAGGTCCGGATCATCAATCCGGGCATGATAATCCTCAATGGTTTCAAAAACCACTGCCCTGCCCCGATGTTTTAATAACTCACCCGAGGTTGCCGAAGGTTTGATTACAGAACCGTTTTTACACAAATTTCCTTTTAAAACAGCAATACCTGCTTTTTCTTTGAGAGGTTTATCAAGTGGAGCAATCACATCGTGGTTATAACATGGAACATCTTTGTTGTTTTCTCCTATAGTTTTCCCGTTGACCGTCATTGCATTGACATGAAGCATTTCCCTGATCTGGTCAATAATTACAGGAAGCCCGCCTGCATAAAAGAAATCTTCCATCAGGTATTTTCCTGAAGGCATCAGGTTTAATAAAAGTGGCATATCACTGCCGAGTTTGTCAAAATCATCCAGTTCAAGTTTTACACCGATTCTGCGTGCAATGGCAATCATATGAATAATCAGATTTGTGGAACCGCCCACTGCAGAATTCACTTTTATAGCATTTTCAAAAGCTTCCTTGGTCAGGATATCCGACATTCTCAGGTTTTCTTTTACCATTTCCACAATCCTGTTCCCTGAAAGGTGTGCCATAACTTTTTTGCGTGAATCGACAGCAGGAATTGCTGAAGCACCAGGCAAAGTCAAGCCCAGAGCCTCAACCATTGTTGCCATTGTTGAAGCAGTGCCCATGGTCATACAGTGCCCTGCACTTCGCGACATACATACTTCCGCCTCAATAAGGTCATCGGTTGAAAGCGTTCCTGATTTTAATCCTTCTGAAAGTTGCCAGGTAAAGGTTCCTGAACCTATATCTTTACCCCTGAATTTCCCGTTTAACATGGGACCTCCCGGAACAACAATGGTTGGCAGATTTACACTTGCCGCACCCATTATAACCGAAGGAGTTGTTTTGTCACAACCGGTCAGCAGGACAATCCCGTCAAGGGGGTTCGCCCGGATGGACTCCTCGGTATCCATGCTGGCAAGGTTGCGCCACAACATGGTTGTTGGTTTCATAATGGTTTCACCCAACGACATTACAGGGAACTCGAGCGGAAAACCTCCTGCTTCGTAAACACCTCTTTTTACAATTTCGGCAAATTCACGTAAATGCCCGTTGCAGGGGGTCAGATCCGACCATGTATTGCAGATCCCAATAACCGGTTTTCCACGAAACATCTGGTCGGGATGCCCCTGATTACGTAACCAGCTTCGATGCACAAATCCCATTTTGTCATCCTTGCCAAACCATTCAGTACTTCGCAGGTAATATTTTTTTGACATATATTTTAGTTTAGATCGATTTAAATCTGATAAATTGCTAACGAAATTAACACAAAACAACAAACTGAAAAATTAATATTGAAGTTTCAATTCATTCTTGTAATGATTTTAAAAACACATGCTATTTTTATAACAGAATCTGCTAAAATATGCAAATAAGTGGTTTTACATATGTGAGAAACGGATTTAAGTATGGCTATCCGTTTTTAGCATCCATTAATTCATTGTTGCCATTGGTTAATGAAATGATTGTGATTGTTGGCAATTCGGATGACGGTACCAGGGAAGCAATTGAAAATCTAAATAATAAAAAAATAAAAATTATCGATACAGTGTGGGATGAATCACTTCGCGAAAACGGAAAAATATTCGCTCAACAATCTGATTTAGGGCTAAACCAATGTTCAGGCAATTGGGCTTTTCATTTACAGGTTGATGAAGTGTTGCATGAAAACGATCAGCAAAAAATAATCGAAACGATAAAAAATGCAGATTCCAATCCTCATATTGAAGGTCTGTTGTTCCCTTTCCTTCACTTCTGGGGCGATTACAATCACATAAGAAATACAAGAAGGGTTCACAGGTTTGAAATCAGGGTTTTTAAAAATTCAGGAAAGATTAAGCCTTACAAAGATTCACAGGGATTCAGGAATTATGCAAAAAATCCGAACGGAGAAAAATTAAAAGTTATTAAAGTGGATGTTCCAATTTATCACTATTCCTATACCCGGCATCCGAAATTAATGAATAAAAAAGCCAACTATTTCCACCAGTTCTGGCATAACGACACCTGGATAAAAAACAAAACCGACGAAAGAGAATTTAATTATAATAAGGTTGACAGGCTGGAAATATTTAATG
>JAFGGF010000007.1 GCA_016930735.1 Prolixibacteraceae bacterium | reverse complement strand
GTTTTTTTATTGGCTTTTACAAAAATATAATCTTCAGCCTCTGATGACTGACCGGTTTTTTTCTGATCATCTTCATTACTTTTTAGTTTCAGCAGTTCGCTGGCTTTGTTTAGGGCTTTCAGGAACCGTTCAAAAGAAAACGGCTTTTTCAGGTAATCGATGGCATTTAATTCATAACCCTCTAATGCAAATTCTGTATAGGCTGTTGTAAAAATAACCAGAGGTGGATTTTTTAACGACTTCAAAAATGATATTCCTGAAATTGTCGGCATATTGATGTCGAGGAAAAGCAGGTCGATTTGTTTATTATTTAATACATCGAAAGCCTGTATTGCATCCTCACAGGAACAAACAATATCGAGGTAATCAATTTTATTGGCATACTGAATTATTATATTCCTTGCCAGAGGTTCGTCGTCGATAATTAAAGCCTTAATTTTCATTATCATTATTTTAAAACAGACACAAAAGAGAAAATAAATTCAGAACTAAAATTATTCCTTTAAATGTAAACCAAGAAAAACTTTATATATATTATTCTCATCCGTAATTTTTAATTCATATTTATCCTTATTATATAAATGCGATAAACGTTGTTTAACATTCTCAAGCCCGATTCCTTTGTATTTAGTGTTATTTTCAATCAACTTTTCATATGAATTTTCAATTGTAAATTCCAGATAATCAGGTTTGGTAAAATCAAAATTAACCTTAACAAATTCATTCCCTGAGTTGCCGCTCAAACCATGTTTAAATGCATTATCGATAAAAGGTTCGAACAGTAAAGGTGCGATCAATTTTTCGGGGACAGTGCCTTTAATAATGTATTCAATTTTAACTTTATCGGAAACCCGGATCTTTTGCAACGACAAATAGTTTTCGACAAACCCGATTTCTTTTGAAAGCTTGATAAAATTTTCCCGCGATTCATAAATAGCATGCCTGAGCAAGTCTGATAATTTCAGGATCAGATCAGGTACCTTTTCAGGATTGGTAAGCGACAATGAATATACATTGTTCAACGAATTAAAAAGGAAATGCGGATGAACCTGGCCTTTTAAGGTTTTCAATTCTGCTTCAAGTTTCTGCCTTTCAATCTGTTCATATTTAAATTTAAGGTCCTGTAAGATGAACCATTCTTTAATAAATTTTAAAACGGAAGTTATTGCTACATATAAAAAAGTAACAAAAAAGTATCGTGAATAAATAGAAGGATCAAATGAATCAAACTGCTCCGGTGAAAAAATATAATGAAACGGATATATAAAAAGGATTTGAATAAGTACCGATGATGATGCAAGCAGTAAAATCAGCCAGAAACCATAATAAATATAATTTTTGCGAATAAAAAGTTTTGGGATCAGGATATATAAATTTATATAAACCGAAATTGCAAATGAAAGGTTTAAAATAAGGTCTTTTAAAAGGGTATGGCCTGTAAGTGAAAAGTTTTCCTTGTCGACCATGTAAAAAAGTATAAACCAGTATATTATACTTGCCAGCCAGAAAACTAGATGGCCGATGATCCTGAGTTTATAATAACTTTTAATTTTTGGCATGGTTTAAATCCTGTCTCTTCCTTTTAAATATTTATAAAAATAATATTTTACCGGATTTGTGTATTTTAATTGTTTCCACGGGCGGCTGCTATGCGGCAAATGTAAAACTTCATTGTCTTTTGCCAAATAATTCCCAAAACCCAGTTTTTTCGATTTCCGTGAAATATATATATCAAACCAGTCTTTTTTCGACGATAGCTTTTCAAAATTAAAATTTTTTAAAAACTCCAAAGAAAGCAGCGTACAACAAAAACTCAGGCTGTGTTTGGTCAATTCAATATCCCTTGTTTTTTCCCTGATATAATTGTACGGGAAGTTGTAATTGCCTTTCTCATCAACAGTTACAGCACCCACCATTCCGGCATTTTTCTTTTGTTTATTTGCATCCAGCAGTTTTTTAAAAGTATTTTCTTTAACAATTACATCCGATTCAACAATAACCAAAGGGACATTTAATTCCAGCGATTTTTTATGAGCCATTTGCAAAACGAGTTTGTAGTTTGGGGACGGATTTTGTGTAACGTCTTCGAGGTGAATTAATTCATAATCATATTTTAACTGATTTTCCTGAAGGAAGTATTTGGTTTCGCTGTTGCTGAAGTCATTATAAATAACATACAGAAAATCACCCAAAGACGAATGGACCGATCGTATTGTTTTTTCGGTTGTGGTTATTGAATCTTTAACGGGCGTAATTATCAAAGCTTCCGGCATAAGTTCTGTTAATTGGTTATTCTTTAATAACGTTGGCTTTTATCTTTAATTATTTCCTGTTAAAATCTCTGCTGTAAGCCTGGTCGGTTGGCATAATCAGTAAATCATCGATATTGACGTGCTTTGGCCGGGAAACAATAAATAAAATTGCTTCTGCAATGTCCTGTGCAGCCAAAGGTGTAAATCCGTTGTAAACATTTTCTGCCCTTGCGTCATCCCCTTTAAACCTTACATTAGAGAATTCGGTTTTAACGGCACCGGGCCCAATAGAACTGACTTTTATTCCATATTTTAACAGGTCGATCCGCATGGCTTTTGTAAGCGATTCCACAGCATGTTTGGTTGCACAATAAACATTCCCCATCGGATATGTTTCTTTTCCGGCTATTGAAGAAATGTTAACAATATGCCCCGACTTCTTTTCGACCATCATTGGGGAAATTTTTCGTGTAATATAAAGTAATCCTTTAATATTGGTATCAATCATTCTTTCCCAGTCGTCAATAACTCCTTCGTCGATTGTATTCATTCCCACAGCAAGGCCTGCATTATTAATCAGGATGTCAATATTTTTCCATTCTGAAGGCAACGAATCAACAGCCTTTTCTGTTTCTGTCTGGTTCCTTATATCAAAGTTGAGGCAAAAAACATCTGCACCGGTTTCAGCTACAATTTTTTCCTTTAAAACATTCAGCCTGTTTTTCCTGCGGCCTGTTATTATAATATTAAAATTATTGTTTGCCAGAATTATTGCTGTAGCTTCTCCGATTCCTGAAGTCGCTCCTGTTACTAAGGCTGTTTTTTTCATAAGAAAATATTTGAAATCGAAACCGAAGTTAAAAAAAACCACATTTATTATGTAATAAAGCGGCACTTAATTATTTTTGTTTGGTCTGAATAATGAAATTTTTAAAGGGATGAAACAAAAGGAAGCTACTAATGAGGAGTTTACAATTGACCAGGTACAGGAACCGGAAAATATTTCGGATGTTATTTATTCATTGATGGTCAATCCGAATCTTGCCTCAATCAATTATTTTAATGATTTCAGTGAATTGGGGATTTCTCCGGATTCAATCGGAGACAGTGATAATGATGAAACCGGTGTTTTCCAGATTGAAAGCACAGGCCAGAACCTGGCAATGAGTACACATGCATTTCACCACCATCTTCAGGATGATCCTAAAAAGGCTGTTGAGATACTGATGTCGAGGGCAATGCGTAAAATGTTGTGTTTTGGTGCCGATCCCGTGGCAGTCAGTGCACTTCTTTACCACATCGATTTTGCCGACCCCAATGGGCATATGATTGCTTCAGGGGCAAAACACGGACTTGAAAATGCAGCATCAAGGTTTGGTTTAAAAATTTCGGACAGGAAGATCAGGTTTGATCATTTTGCCGGGCATGACCCAGTTCCTCCAACCATTATCCTTAGTATAATGGCAGCATTTGATAAAACAAGAGCTCTGACATCTCATAAGTTCTGTACAAAAGGGAATAATATTTTTATGATTGGAAGGTCGCAAAATGATATCGCTTTCTCTGAATACCTCGAATTTTATCATAATATAGGAAATTCTTCGCTTCCGTTTTTTGATATTCAGGATGAAACAAAAATTCATAAAGTGTTGAAAGTGTTGCATGAAAATCAGCTGATCAGTAGTGCCAGCCCGGTTGGTAAAGGAGGCCTGTTCTTTACTTTGTTGAGGGCTGCCATACCAAACAGCCTTGGTTTTGATATTACTACCGATGCTGAAATAAGGAAAGATGCTTTTCTGTTTGGTGAAGCAATGGGGAGAATTATTGTTGATGTTGACCCGGCTAAAGAAGATGATTTTGTTGATACATTATTTGAAATGAAAGTGCCGTTTTTTACTGTCGGGCATGTCACCAAAGGTGAAATCCGTATTGATGATGAATCGTTTGGATATATCGATAAAATGACTCAGGGAGCCTGATGGCAGTTGTACCTTATAAAGATTCAGATGCCCCCAAAAAGAAACAGGTTGCTGAAATGTTCAATAATATTTCGGGCAGGTATGACCTTTTAAATCATACCTTATCGTTTCATGTTGATAAATACTGGAGGAAAAAAACCATACGGATTTTAAGTAAATACACTCCGGAAACTATTCTTGACATTGCAACAGGAACAGCAGATTTTGCCATTGAAGCCTGTAAAATAAATCCTCAAAAAGTAACAGGAATTGATATTTCGAAAGGAATGCTTGAAATTGGCAGAAAGAAAATCATTAAAAAGAAATTGACTGATAAAATTGAATTAATGGTAGCCGATTCGGAGAACTTACCTTTCGAAGACAATACGTTTGATTCATCAGTAGCAGGTTTTGGTGTCAGAAATTTTGAGGATATTGAAAAGGGGCTTTCAGAGGTTTTAAGAGTCCTTAAGATAGGAGGCTGGTTTCTTATACTTGAATTCTCAAAGCCACAGTCGGGGATTTTTAAAATGTTATATGGTTTTTATTTTAAAAGAATTCTGCCTTTTATCGGAAAGATTGTTTCTAAAGACAGGTCAGCATACTTGTACCTGCACGATTCAGTCAGCGAATTTCCTTCGGGTAAAAAGTTTGAAGATATCCTGAAAAGGGTAGGTTTTGTTAATATTTCATCAGTACCGCTCACATTTGGGATTGCAACCATTTATAAAGGGCAAAAATCCAAATCTTTTTAATTTATTGGATTGGAATGTGCAATAATTTTCTAATATTGTTGTTTTGAACAGTAACGCATTTGATTTTTTTTGTGAAAAAATTCGTATTAGCCATATTTTTAATCATTCTGGTAATAACTGGTTTTGCACAACGAACCAAAGTAAATTATTTAACCACTTTTGATGATAAAAGGCTGCATTTTGGTTTTACACTCGGAATCAATACACTCGATTTTGGTGTACAGCATTTTACACCGATAGGGGAAAATCCTGAATTTTTCCCAACTGTTTGGCCGGGAGACCAGATTCAGGTAGGTTCATATGATACTGTCAGGGCTGATGTCAGTCGCAACGTTGCAGGTTTTACTGTTGGAATAATTACAAGCCTCAGGCTTACACGTGATTTTAACCTGCGTTTCCTACCAGGATTATCCTTTGGCGAACGTAGGTTGATTTATAATGTTCCTGTGATTGATGTGAATGAAATTTATACCAGTAATAATTACGAATATTCAATAAAATCGACATTCCTCGATTTTCCCTTGTTAATAAAATACAAAGCACTTCGAATAAATAATAACAGGCCTTATGTAATTTTCGGGATAGCATACCGGCAGGATATTTCCAAAACTGCAAAAGAAGACCTGGTTCGGTTGAAAAAAGGTGGTTTTTATGCCGAAATGGGTGCAGGCTGGGATACTTATATGTTGTTTTTCCGGTTTTCGATGGAGGCAAAAGTCAGTATCGGATTAAACAACCAGCTTGGAGCAGCTCCTGTTGAGCAAAGGCAATATTATACTCATTCAATAAACAGGCTGACATCAAATATTTTTACCCTGAGTTTTCATTTTGAATAATGCGGAAATTTTGACCTCCTGAATTCAGAACAAACAATGGCAGTTGCCACTGAAACATTCAGTGAATCGATTGTATCATACATATCTGTTTTTAAGGAAGGAATACAAAGCCTGTTGTTTAATAAAGGTTCCAGTTCAGCAGAAATTCCGTTTCCTTCGTTGCCCATCACAAATATCGCATTTTCAGGGAGTTTTTCAGAAAAAATGTTCCTGCCGTCAAGGAATGTTCCATAGGTTGGAATTTCCTCCTGGTTTGCATATTGAATTATTTTTATCAAATCGGTGTAATAAATATTAACTCTTATTATTGACCCCATTGAAGCCTGAACAACTTTCGGGTTATATACATCAGCTGTAGTTTTCGAGGCGCAGATAGTTTTAATACCATACCAGTCGGCAATTCGGATAATTGTCCCCAGGTTTCCCGGATCCTGAATATTATCGAGGCAAATCACAAGGTCATCCCTCAAAAAGTTGAAGTCAAATTCTGTTTCCGGCAACTCACACAGAACCATCGATTCCTGCGGATTTTTCTGCAGGCTGCATTTTTTAATCTCTTCAGTTGTTGCAAGAATAATCTCAAACTTATCAGAAATAAATTCTTTTGTATTTTCGAAATAATTTTCGGTGCAAATCAGAGTTTGTATTTTAAAATCCGATTTAAGGAATTCAGAGGTAGTTTTATTCCCTTCGGCAAGGAACAGATTTTCCTGCAAACGGTATTTTTTTTGCGATAAAGATTTAATGAGTTTTATTTTATTTTTGCTGATCATTCCTGAAAAAAAACATATTTTGTAATATTAAATATAAAGTTATTTTTTCTTCATAAAACACTTGATTAATTTTGGGAAAAGTTGAGTTGAATAGGTTTAAAAAAATATATAAATATTTACTTTTCACAATTTTGCTGGGATACCTTGCTTCGTGTTCACCTGTAAAATATGTGCCTGAAGATTCTTACCTCCTGAATAATACTGAAATTAAAGTTACCGATAAAAATGTTGACAGGGAAAACATTGAGTCTTACATCAGGCAAAAGGAAAATCTGAGAATTTTGGGATTCTTTAAATTTCACCTTTGGTTGTATAATTTATCATCGAAAAAAAAGGATAACGATTGGTTTAAACGCATTGGTGAAGAACCGGTGGTCTATAATGAATTACTGACTCAACGTTCAAACAGCCAGTTATTGCAATATTTCAGGAATAAAGGATATTATAAGGCGAAGGTTGAAAACAATCTGGAAATAAAGGAAGATAAAAGAAAAGTCAATATTGAATATATTGTT
>JAFGGF010000281.1 GCA_016930735.1 Prolixibacteraceae bacterium | reverse complement strand
GAAATAATAGTTATATAATATTCTTTATATTAAATTTAAATGGATTTACAGAAAATATTAGAATATAACCCGGTATTACTGGCATTTTTTGCCACATTATTTACCTGGGGGGTTACAGCTCTTGGGGCTGCAATGGTATTCTTCTTTAAAAAGATCAATAAAAAAGTTCTTAACTCAATGTTAGGATTTGCAGCCGGGGTAATGATTGCAGCAAGTTTTTGGTCATTATTAAAACCTGCTATTGAAATGACAGAAGAATCAGGAAAAACATCATGGATTCCTGCTTTGGTTGGGTTCTTGGCAGGAGGTTTATTTTTATTAATCATGGATAAGATATTACCACACCTGCACATGGGATTAAAAGTTGATAAAGCCGAAGGTATTAAAACATCATGGCAAAGAAGTGTATTGCTTGTTTTAGCCATAACACTGCACAATATTCCGGAAGGACTTGCAGTAGGAGTTGCTTTCGGAGCTTTGGCCAGTAATCCTGAAACAGGAGCTTTGGCAGGAGCAATCGCTTTGGCAATAGGTATTGGTTTACAGAATTTCCCTGAAGGTGCTGCTGTTTCCATCCCATTACGCCGTGAAGGATTTTCCAGATTAAAAGCTTTTAATTACGGACAAATGTCAGGGATTGTTGAACCAATTGCTGCTGTTATTGGTGCATATCTTGTATTAACAATTACACCTCTTTTACCTTATGCCCTTTCGTTTGCTGCAGGAGCCATGATTTTTGTTGTTGTGGAAGAATTAATTCCGGAATCACAAAGAGAGAATGAATCTGATTTATCAACAATAGGGGCAATGCTTGGATTTGCAACTATGATGCTTCTTGATGTTGCTTTAGGCTAAAAATTACCAGTTTCCCCAAAATATTTTTATTTAATTTCTGACTGATAATATTTACAGATTTCTGTTAAACCACATTTTTCACATTTTGGTTTTCGGGCAATACAAACATAACGCCCATGCAAAATAAGCCAGTGGTGGGCTTTAGGCACTAAATCCAGCGGAATATACTCCATCAACTGTTTTTCGGTTGCATAAGGTGTTTTAGCATTGGTGCTCAGCCCGATACGAGCTGCAACCCTGAAAACATGTGTGTCAACAGCTAAGGTAGGTTTATTATAAACTACCGAGGCTATTACATTGGCTGTTTTTCGCCCTACACCCGGAAGTTTCTGGAGTTCATCAACATCGTCAGGAACTTTTCCGTTATAGAGTTCTATTAATTTCTGAGCCATGCCTACCAGGTGTTTAGCTTTATTATTCGGATAAGAACAGCTTTTTATATATTCAAACACCTCAGAAGGTTCAACTTCAGCCATTTTTTGAGGTGTCGGAAATCGTTGTAATAATTCAGGAGTAATCATATTAACTCGCTTGTCTGTACATTGAGCTGACAGTATTACGGCAACAATCAGTTCAAACGGATTTTCATACTCAAGCTCAGTTTCAGCCACAGGCATAGCCTCTTCAAAATAGGCTATAACCTTCTCAAAAAGTTCTTTCTTCCTCATGTTTTAATGTTAAAATATCTTAAACAATAAATTCCAAATGTAACAAAATCAAAATTATCAAGTCATATTATCAGAGTTGTTGCAAAACGACAATTCCATTTCTACCCCAAGTTTAGAAATGGTATTAAGTTAGCAAAATTAAACAGACGCAGAAAAGGCCGGTGTTGACCGGCCTTTTTATTTTCCTTCTCTTTAAATTGCTATTTTTGTGCAAATTTTGAAATTAAAAGGATGACACCATATCTTCAGGCTGAAAAATTATCAAAACGATTCGGGGAACTGCTGCTTTTTGAAAATATCTCATTTACCATTTTTGAAGGTCAGAAAGTTGCACTGATTGCCCGAAATGGTGCCGGTAAAACAACTTTACTTAATCTTCTTGCCGGAATTGACAGCCCTGAAAGTGGATTGATCACCTTAAAAAACGATATCAGGATCGGTTATTTTGAACAGTACCCTAAACTCAATCCGGAAAATTCTGTAATTTCTGAAATTTTTGAGTCAGAAAATGAAAAACTTATTGTAATAAAAGAATTCGAGTGGGCTCTAAACGGAAAAGATGAAAATGAAATTGCCCGTTTAACAGCAAAAATAGATGGACTGAATGCATGGGATGCAGAAGTTAAAATTAAACAGATCCTTACAACTTTAAAAATATCCGATTTTGATCAAAAGGTAAAACATTTATCAGGAGGGCAACAAAAAAGGCTTGCGCTTGCTAAAATATTAATTGATGAACCTGACCTGCTGATCCTGGATGAACCAACCAACCACCTTGACCTGGAAATGATAGAATGGTTGGAAGAATTCCTTCAAAAAACCAATGCAACAATGTTAATGGTAACCCACGACCGTTACTTCCTCGACAGGGTTTGTAATGAAATTATCGAAATGGAGGATAATCAGATTTACAGGTACAAAGGAAACTATTCCTATTATATTGAAAAAAGGGAGCAACGCCTCGAAATGCAGGAAGCAGCTACTTTAAAAGCTAAAAACCTTCTTAGGACAGAAATAGAATGGATGCGCCGGATGCCAAAAGCACGCAGCCATAAAGCAAAATACAGGATTGATTCATTTTATGAATTAAAAGAAAAAGCACAACAGAAAAGGAATGATGATAATATTCAGCTAACGGTAAATTCTGCCAGGTTAGGAAAAAAAATAATTGAAATTGAAAACCTTTCCAAATCTTATGGTGAATTAAAACTGATTGATGATTTTTCATACAAATTTGCCCGGTTCGAAAAAGTCGGACTCATCGGAAATAACGGAACAGGTAAAACAACTTTCCTGAACCTTATAACCAAAACGATTAAAGCTGATTCAGGAGTAGTCGATATAGGCCAGACAATCAGGTTTGGCTATTACCGGCAGGAAGGGATTACTTTTAATCAGGATGAAAAGGTAATTGATGCTGTCAATAAAATTGCAGAATATATCCACTTTGAAGATGGCAGCAAAATGAGCAGTTCTCAACTTTTATCAAGGTTCCTTTTCCCCAATCCGGTACAATATTCTCTGATATCGACCCTCAGCGGTGGGGAAAAACGAAGGTTGTATTTATGCACTGTTTTAATGCAAAATCCAAATTTTCTGATACTTGATGAACCAACTAACGATCTGGATATTATTACTTTAAACATTCTGGAGGATTATCTGGCTGATTTTGCAGGGTGTGTTGTCGTTGTATCACACGACCGGTTTTTTATAGATAAAATAGTTGACCACCTGTTTGTTTTTGAAGGAAATGGTTTAATTTCGGATTTCCCGGGAAATTATACAATATACAGGGATTGGCTTGATTCAAAAAATCAAATGGAAAAACAGAAATCACCAACTGTTAGGAATCCGAAACAAAAACCTGTAAATAATTCAGTAAAGAAGCTAACTTTTAATGAAAAAAGGGAATTTGAACAGCTTTCTGAAGAAATTGAAAAGTTGGAAACATCCATAAAAAATATTGAAGATGAGCTCAATTTTGGCAATTTACAACATGAATTGTTGTTTAAAAAGTCGGAAGATTTAAATAAGATGAAAGAATTGCTTGATGAAAAAGAATTGCGGTGGCTCGAATTAAGTGAACTTGCCTGAACTGTAAAAAAACTTTTATATGATTGATTTGGACCTATATTCGAAATTACCTTTTCTTGAACACGATTTGATTGAAGCTATCAGAGATAAAGGAATATTAAAAAAATTCCACCCGGGTGATGAATTGATCCGTGAAGGCCAGTTTATCAGTAGTTTCCCGATAGTGCTTTCAGGAGTTATAAAAGTTATCAGGAGGAATGAAGAAGGAGATGAATTGCTGTTGTATTACTTAAAGGAAAAAGAAATCTGTTCCATGTCGATAACCTGCTGCCTGAGCCAGGCAAAAAGCAACATCAGGGCATTGGTTGAACAGGAAACAACAGCAATTATGCTCGAAAATATGTGGCTTGAAAAATGGCTTTGTGAATTCCCTACATGGAAACAATATATTATGCGTTCCATTCATTGGCGTTTTCAGGAATTACTGGAGGTTGTTGATTCAATTGCTTTCCTGAAAATGGATGAAAGATTAGAGAAATTTTTTATCGACCGCTTTGAAAAAACTGGGAAAAAAACTTTTTCAGGAAGTCATCAGGAACTGGCTTACCAACTGAATACCTCACGTGAAGTCATTTCACGCATACTTAAAAAATTTGAAAAACAGGGACTTCTAAAATTATCCAGAAATTATATTGATTTTTCCGGGCTTTTGTGACTTTAGTTACAGACAGTAATTGGAAGAAATATTTTTTTTGTATGAGCAAATTTAATTTACTCAAAACATTTATTTGCTTCATAATTTTTTGGGTTATTAAAATCGGTTAGTAGTTGAAGGTTGTTGATGCCGTCCGCCATCTGGCGGATGGCATTTTTCTTTTAAAGGAGTTTTAACTGGTAAATCCTTTTTGTTTCCCTGGTTATTTTAAAGCGGTCGTCAAGCCGATATCCGATAATCCATGCTATCTTGTTCCCTGAATACAAAATCCAGGTATTTTCTTTCTCCGGGATCGAAAATTTTTCATCAATAAAAAAATCACTGACTTTTTTAAAACCATCCATTCCCAGGGGTTTAAAATATTCTCCCTGATGCCATTTTTTTATTATTAACGGAAATTCCAGTTTTTTATAATCGAAACATGCATATTTATTCAGATGTGGGATTTTAAAATTCAGTGCATCAAACAGGCTTATCTCAATGTTTACCGGGCTAAACAATTCCATGTCGCCTTCTTCAATATAAAACACAGCTTCCGATTTGTCCCTGTTTTCGGTAATAATAAGTTTTCCCCGGTCTCTCACAACCCGGTGCGAAGATGAAAAATATTGTTTCCCAGATTCTTCGGAAATCCCCTGGAAAATTTCGCTGATAACTGCAGAATTAAAATTATAATCACTTAAAATTTCAAAAAGAAGGATTTTAGGGAAAGAAGACTTAATCAGTTCTTCAATCTGAACTACAGGATTATTATTTTCAAGCCTGATAATTCCTTTTTTTTCCTTTTCAATCGAATTCTGATATACTTCTTCTGCCTCCTTCAGGTTTTGAATACTTTCTGCAATGTTATTCCTGAAAGATGGATTTAAATTTTCAAATAAAGGTAAAATACTGTGCCTTAAAAAATTACGCTTATGAACGATGGAGGAATTTGATGAATCTTCCCTGTACGGAATATTTTCATCGACAACATACTTCAGGATCATTTCCCTACCTGCAAATAGTAACGGCCTGATTAACTTTCCTGACTTAGGTTTGATCCCGGTTAAACCTTTAATCCCTGTTTTTCTGATCAGGTTTAAAAAAAAAGTCTCAATCAAATCGTCCTGGTGATGTGCAGTGGCTATATAATCGAATTCATGTTCTGTACTGAGCTTTTCAAAATAGTTATATCGCAATTCACGTGCAGCCATTTCAACAGAAATTCCATTGACCTTTGCATAATCAAGTGTATCAAAACTTTTTACAAAAAGCTGAACTCCTGCATCCTGAACATATTGTTTTACAAACATTTCATCACCGTCCGATTCCTCATCCCTCAGTTTAAAATTACAATGAACTGCGGCAAAATTCAGTTTCAGCTTTTTAAATAAGTCAAATAAAACCATAGAATCGACACCACCGCTAATTGCAAGCAATATTTTATCGGACGATCCGAACAATTCATTTTGTTTGACAAACTCTTTAAATTCTGAAAGCATTATTTTTTAATTTCAGGAACCAGCCTGCAAATGTTTAAAATCACTTCAACAGCTTTTAACATCGAGGGAATTGGGATAAATTCATAAGGCCCGTGAAAATTATGCCCGCCTGAAAACAAATTAGGGCAGGGTAAACCAACATACGAAAGCCTTGCACCATCGGTCCCTCCCCTGATGGCTCTGACTTTTGGCTGCACACCGGCAAGCTTCATAGCTTTTTCAGCAATTTCCACAACATACATAACCGGTTCAATTTTTTCACGCATGTTGTAATACTGGTCGTGCATCTCAACTGAAACCAAATCGCTACCAAATTCATGATTTAGAAAATGTATTGCTTCTTTCAGTAATTTCTTTTTAATACTGAATTTTTCAGCATCATGATCACGGATAAGATACTCAATTTCAGCTTTCTCAACATTTCCCTGAACAGAGAGCAAATGGAAAAAGCCTTCATATTTTTCAGTATGTTCTGGCCTTTGGTCCCTGGGAAGCAGCGAAATGAGTTTATAGGCAACAAGTGAAGCATTGATCATTCTATTTTTTGCTGCCCCGGGATGTACCGATTTTCCTTTTACTGTGATTTTGGCATAAGCTGCATTAAAATTTTCAAATTCAAGTTCACCCAGTTCTCCGCCATCCAAAGTATATGCAAAATCAGCTCCGAACTTTTTCACATCAAAATAATCAGTCCCCTTCCCTATTTCTTCATCAGGAGTAAAGCAAATTTTAATAACACCATGCTTTATTTTATCATTGTTCATTAATATATCAGCAGCCGTAATAATTTCCGCAACTCCGGCTTTGTCATCAGCCCCAAGTAATGATGTTCCATCGGTAGTTATTAAAGACTGTCCTCGATAATTAAGGATTTCCGGGAATTCAGAAGGATCGATCACAACGTTGTTTTTTAAAAACACAGGCATACCATCATAATTGTCAATTATTTGCGGATTAACACCTGTACTGTTAAAATCGGGACTTGTATCAACGTGGGCTATCAGGCCTACAACAGGGATATTTCCGGGGATATTTGCCGGTATTGTCCCTGTCACATATCCATATTTATCAATTGAAGCATCCTTAATTCCCACAGTTTTTAATTCATCAATAAGCATATTAAGCAATACATATTGCTTTTCCGTACTTGGATAACTTTCACTTTTAGGATCAGAAGCAGTATCAATCTTTGAGTACCTGATGAATCTTTCAACTACTTTCTCCATAAACTAAACATCATCTACATTAAAACTAAATCCCAAACGTTTCCCGGTTGTCATTTTTGAAAGGCTTATCTTTTCCAACATTTGGTCAACTGTTGCCATTTTTACCTGCTCATATGGAGGAACAAGTAAATCGAACTGAAC
Organism: Prolixibacteraceae bacterium; assembly: GCA_016930735.1. Classification (GTDB taxonomy): domain Bacteria; phylum Bacteroidota; class Bacteroidia; order Bacteroidales; family Prolixibacteraceae; genus JABMQB01. Next base: position 13,118 of record JAFGGF010000281.1, on the reverse strand, counting down.
CGAATACTGTATAGCTATTTCAACAATCTGACGCAGAAATCCCGGCGAAATAGTATCCAATGCAAAATCTTTTAACAATTCATCCGATTGCCTTTTACCCTCAACAAAAAAATGTTTTTCCTTATTGACAAAAATCCGGGCAACCAGGTAACCAAGGTCATTCATCCGGTTATATTTAAATGAATCGTTCAGGAAATCGTAAATATTTATCATCCCGCAATAGCTTCTTAAAACATCCTCTTCCACGTATTTTAATTTCCACACGGGATGGTTCCTGTCAAAACCAAAAACATTGGAATGCATACTAAAAATCAGGATATCTCCTCCAATCCTGAATTCCACTTCAAAAGGCCCGCGTTGCCTGTATTTTGGCATCAGTTCATTGGAAACTTTTCCCTGCAGAATTTGATTATAATCCGTTTCAAGCTGTTTTAATACTTTTCTGAGAATTAAAAAAGTTTGCAGCGTATTTTCATATACCAGTTTTTTTACTGAAGTTTTTAATGTGTATACTTCCAGTAGGTTATTCCTGAATTCTTTTTCTTCACTCATTGATTTTTATTTTAGATTCCTAAAAATAGTGAATTTTAAAGCAGAAAAAAAGCAGCCCAACCAAGCTGCTTTAATATCATAATATTAATTCATTAATAAGCGACTGCAAAAAGAACCCTTTGCTTCGAAGGCTTACCGGAATAAATACATCTACCTTCCTCTTTTTCATCATCTAAAGGAATACACCGGATTGTTGCCTTGGTTTCTTCCTTAATTTTTAATTCTGTTTCCGAAGTACCATCCCAATGAGCCAAAATAAAACCACCCTTATTATTCAGTATTTCTTTAAATTCATCATATGAATCAACTTTCGTAGTATTCTCTGTCCTGAATTTTGCAGCTTTATTGTAAATATTTTCCTGAATCTCGTTTAAAAGGTTCATTACATAAACTTCGATACCTTCAACCGGTAATACTTTTTTCTCCAATGTATCACGTCGAGCCAGTTCAACGGTTCCGTTTTCGAGGTCGCGTGGCCCCATTGCGATCCGAACCGGAACACCTTTTAATTCATACTCAGCAAATTTCCACCCTGGTTTTTTATTATCGCTATCGTCATATCTCACTGAAATGCCCTTGGATTTCAGCTTTGCTTGAATTTCCTTTACTTTTTCTGAAATGGCAGCAAGTTGCTCTTCTTTTTTATAGATTGGGACAATAACTACCTGATAAGGAGCGAGTTTTGGTGGTAAAATCAAACCATTATCATCGGAATGCGCCATGATTAAAGCTCCCATCAAACGTGTGGAAACACCCCATGATGTTGCCCAGACAAATTCCTCTTTCCCTTCATTATTTGCAAAACGGACATCAAATGCTTTGGCAAAGTTCTGCCCTAAAAAATGAGATGTACCAGACTGAAGGGCTTTCCCATCCTGCATCAGGGCTTCAATTGAATAGGTTTCAACTGCACCGGCAAATCGTTCATTCTCGCTTTTTAATCCTTTTATAACAGGAACAGCCATATACTTTTCGGCAAACTCAGCATAAAGGTTTATTATTTTTTCTGTTTCTTCAATTGCTTCAACTTTTGTGGCATGGGCTGTATGGCCTTCCTGCCAAAGAAATTCTGCAGTACGTAAAAACAACCTGGTACGCATTTCCCAGCGTACTACATTAGCCCATTGGTTAATCAGGATTGGTAAATCACGATGAGACTGAATCCAGTTTCGGTATGTATTCCAGATTATGGTTTCCGAAGTTGGCCTGATAATCAATTCCTCTTCAAGTTTTGCTTCCGGATCGACAACTACCCCATTTCCTTCAGGATTGGTTTTAAGCCTGTAATGAGTTACAACTGCACACTCTTTAGCAAAACCTTCTACATGGTCGGCTTCTTTGCTAAAAAACGATTTTGGTATAAATAACGGGAAATAGGCATTCTCATGGCCGGTTTCTTTAAACATATCGTCGAGCTGACGTTGCATTTTTTCCCAAATCGCATATCCGTATGGTTTTATTACCATACAACCTCTTACGGCTGAACTTTCCGCAAGCCCTGCTTTTACTACTAAATCAAGATACCACTGTGAGTAATTTTCGCTCCGTGGTGTTAGTTCCTTCGCCATTACTTGAATTTTGGTATGACTATTGTTTATTTCAGTATAATTTTCAAGGGTACAAATAAAGCAATTATTCTTGAGATAATTAAACCAGTAAACAGCTTATGAAGTCAGTATTAATTCATCCGGTAAATATTTTATTCAAATTTTATTTATGTATAAAACATTGGATTAATTATAGTAAGAAACAACGGATTAATTTAATAAGCCGCAACTTTATTCAGGAATTCAACATCCTGAAAATTATAAGTAATCAAATACTTTTCTGCAATACAAAAAAACTATTTAATTTGAATTCAATAACAAAAAGTAATATTTTTAGTATTTATAGAATTGATTATCTGACAATTGCTGTAAAAGCAACAAATAATTGTGGATAATTAAAATGTTAAAAAATAAGTCAGGAAAGGCAATTTTATTACTTTGGTATAAATTTTGAAAACTTAAGACAGAAGAAAACGTTTATAATAAAGAACATTCGAGAATTTAAATAAAGGGAGGATATGTTATGAAAACAAGGATCACACTTTTGATTGCAGCAGTTGGATTTATTCTTGGCTCCTGCACTACCGGAACCTACATGACAGGATATCAGGATGATATTTATTTTAATCCGGGCGATATGCCACCTCCCGTAACAATTGAGGAGGTAGGCACAGTTAAAGCTGAACCACAGGAAAAATCAGCTAAGAATATGATTATCAGCGAAATTTCTGAAAATGAAGATGGTTCAAATACTGTAACGAACTTTATTCTGGAAGATGATGACAGTGATTACGTAGATGCCCAATTATACAACATGGAACAAATGGAACTGATGGACAGTGACACTACCATGTATTATAATGATGACGAAGTAAAATATGTCATCAATAATTATTACGATGGCGATGACATCGACTACGCATACCGCATCAGACGCTTCCATAACCCATATTATTATGACCCATTTTATTGGGACACCTGGATGTACTATGATAGCTGGTATTCACCATTTTACAGTATGGGCTGGGGATTAGGCTGGTATCCGTATTCCTATTATAGCCCTTATGGTTTTTATGGTGGATATTACAATCCCTGGGGTTGGAATTATTATGGTTACGGATATGGTTATTATCCTTATTATTCATATTACTCACCATGGTATGGAGGATATTATGGTGGTTATTACGGAAATTATTACGGAGGATATTACAGTAACAGAGACTGGTATGCAAACCGAAGCGATGTTCGGTACGGACGAAGAAGCAGCCTTTCAAATTATGATACAAGAGGTGGCAGTTCACGGCAGGCAATGGCCAATCAGACAGGCAGGTCAGGCCTGACAAATAAAAGTGCTACTGTCGGGGAAAGAAGCATCAGGCAAGGTGAAACAACCAGGTCGTCAAGGTCGTCAGATGTATTAACTGAAAGAAGAAGGACAGGTGCCAATTTAAACAGTGCAAATGAAGCATCAACACGCAACAACAGTACAGGAAGGTCTTCTGCATATATTAAAAACGGAAGCACTACATCTAATCAGAGTACCAGAATTTCGGGGAACAGTACTTCTTCCGTTAATTCACAAACAAGGTCTTCTGCAGCAAGGCAGATTTACACACGGCCTTCATCAAACAGTACCTACAGCCAGCCTAGGGTTGTAAGCAGGAGTTCGACAAATTCAAGAACATACAGTACTCCAAAGAGTACAACAAATACAAGCAACAGATATCGTTCAAGTTCCACATATACAAAAAGCTCAAGTGTAAGTTCACAACGATCAGGCTCAAGCCAGCCTTCATACAGAAGCTCAGGTAGCAGCTATCGCTCCAGCAGTTCTTCCGGGAGTTCAGGCAGCAGCTACAGAAGTTCCGGGAGCAGTAGCAGTGGCAGCAGCTACAGGTCATCAGGCAGCTCAGGCGGAAGTGTAAGGTCAAGCGGCTCTTCATCTTCTTCATCTTCTTCAGGTGGTAGCAGAAGCTCGGGTGGAAGTTCTGGTGGAAGCCGTTCTGGTGGAGGTAGGAGATAATCCTATTACCCAAACTTAATTTGATTACGTTAACAATAAAATTAATGCCATGAAAAAATATGTTTTTTTAGCAGGATTACTATTATTTTCTTCTGTAATTCTTAAGGCACAAACATTAGCCGATGCTTACAGGTTATCGTCGCAAAAAATTAATGGAACAGCACGTGCTGCCGCGATGGGTAATGCTTTTGGCGCCCTTGGAGGTGATTTTACTTCTTTGAGTATTAATCCGGCAGGGATTGCTATTTACCGCAGCAGTGAATTTGTAATTACACCTACTGCCCGCTTTAATAATTCTGACATGAATATTACAGGTGATATATTTTCAGATAATAAATATTCCCATGCAATAAATAATGTTGGATATGTAGGCAGTATAAATACCGGTTTATCAAGCGAAACAGGCCTTGTAAGTTTTAACCTGGGGATCGGGATGAATACCATCCTCGATTTAAATCAGAATTCCTATGAAATGTACGACCAGTCACCTGTGTCTTTCCTAGATGGAATCGTTAACTGGGCGAATTCAGAAGCCTTAACAAATTCCTATCTGAATAGGGACATTGCTGATATTGAATACCGTGACTGGCCCGCTAAACTTGCATGGGAAACTTATTTAATGGACCCTGTTAATGCAAATACTGATGACCAATATGTTAATATTCTTTATGAGGATGAGCTTGTCGATCAGCAAATTAATTATTCTTATAAAGGTGGCATAAAGGAATATGTTTTTGCCGGTGGATTAAACTTTGCACATAAATTCTATATAGGAGCTACATTTGGAATTCAGGATGTGGATATAACCAAATATAAAGAGTACACGGAAATTCTAGAAGACAATAATTCATTCACTTATTTCGAAGATAATTACATTAAAGGAACAGGATACAACCTGAAATTAGGCGCTATTTTCAAACCAGTCAGTTTTGTCAGGCTGGGTGCAGCATTCCATGCCCCTACATTTTTTAAAGTTAAAGATGATATGAGGCTTACAATGGAATCACATCTTGCTCAGTCGTATAGTAGTGATGGATTAAGCCTTTATAATTACGGTTTGAATTCACCATACAAGTTTGTATTGAGTGGAGCAGTTGTTATTAACAAATTTGCTTTATTAAGTATCGATGGTGAAATTGTGGATTATTCATCAATGAAATATGATGTTTCCGATCTGAATTATAATGTAAAAAACTCATTTAAAAGCGTATTTAACCTGCGGATGGGTGGTGAATTGAAATTCACTCAAAGCCTGAGTGCCCGTGCAGGATTTGAATATTATCCAACTCCTTTTGTATCCGATTTTAATTTACCTGAAACAAAAGTAAGTGACAACAACTCAGTAGTTTCATTAGGTTTGGGTTATATGGCAAATGGTTTCTTTGCTGATATTGCATACCGGAATTCTACCGAAAAATTCGGGCTTTACAATCCGCAACCTAATTTTGAAGACATTTCTTTGAAAAACAGTAAGGATCAAATTTTGTTAACATTGGGATTTAAATTTTAAAGAATTTATACAAAAAGGCACATTTATATAAAATGTGCCTTTTTAATTTGCTGATTGCACTTGTTGTTTATAAACCTGAATTTATTAACAATTTATAAAATATTAATTATTTTTTTTGGCCTGAAATAAAGCATATAATAAATTGGTTGTGTAAAATTTAATCAATGCCGGATTTTGCTCAAATAGATTATTCCCGTTCAATTCGTCAGTTTGAAAAGGAAGAACTGGCAGGCAGAAGGTATAAACTTGGCGATTTAAGGACTTCGCTTTGGTTAAAACAAAATGATATCAACTTCGGTGAAGTTAAACGAATTTCAAATCAACTGCCTGATCCAAGGCTGGTTATTATTGGCGAAGGCAAACACAGTGGTTTTTATATTTATTCACACCGGATGGGGAAATGTTTTAAAAGTACAGTAAAAAAGCATGAAGCCCTGGTTGAAAAATAATCCCTCCCTTTTTATATGAATGACCCGATCGGACAAGCGGTTTTTGATTATTATCGCAATAAAAATGCCGATGATATAATTGTCGAAAGTAATTACACCGAAAATGAAATAATTCCCCCTTCCTATTTTTTCAGGGAAGAAAAGGATCTCCCATTTATTGAAAAAGAAGCTTTAAATCATTGTAAAGGGAGAATATTGGATGTTGGTGCCGGTGCCGGGTGCCATTCTGTTATCCTGCAGGAAAAGGGTTTTAATGTAACAGCAGTTGAAAAATCATCATTATTATGCAAGGTACTGGAATTCAGAGGAATTAAAAAAATATTCAACCGCAATATTTATGAAATTTCAGGGATTGAGTTTGATACATTATTACTTTTAATGAATGGAGCAGGTATTGCCGGCGATTTGGAAGGGCTTTCTCTTTTGCTTATTCATTTAAAAAAATTAATGAACCCAGGTGGCAGGATATTAATTGATTCTTCAGATATAAGTTACCTTTTCGAAGTGGAAGACGGTTCTGTTTGGATAGATCTGGCTCAAAAAAATTATTACGGAGAAATGGTTTATACAGTCAAATATAAAAATTTTATAAGCGAACCGTTTAAATGGTTATTCGTCGATTTTAATAAAATGAAAACTATTGCTGCGAAATGCGGCTTTAGCTGCAGAAAAATTACGGATGGCAACCATTTTGATTACCTTGCGGAATTAACGGTTAAATAAGCATAAAAAAAGATTCTATGAGTTCGTTCAGGAAGTTGACCTTACAGGAAATAACTGTATTGGAAAATAATTCAAACAAGGCAGAAAGCTGGGATACTGTAAGTGTTTCGGAATACTTCAACCCAGAGAATATTGCAAATTCCCGTTTTTCAGGTGAAATAAAACTGGGGAATTTTAAAACAGAGGTTGAATTTCCGGGTGGTGTAAAAAAAAAATCTGGAATATATAACTCGGTGATCCATAACTGCGAAATTGGAGATAATACTTATATCAACAACACAAAAAATTACATAGCCAACTATAAAATCGGTGCAAATGTTATAATTGAAAATCCGGAACTGATTGTAGTTACGGAAAAAACATCTTTTGGGAACAGGGCAAAAATCGATGTCCTGGATGAAACTGGTGGCAGACAGATCCCGATTTATGAAAAACTTTCGTCACCTCTTGCATACATCCTGACCTTTTACCGCCATTTGCCCGGATTGATATCTGAACTGGAAGGGTTGATCAGGAAATTTGCGGAAGAAAAAAGTTCGCTCACCGGTGTTATCGGGGATTGTACTTCAATATTAAATTCAGGGCAAATTAAAAACACTAACATTGGAGACCATGCACAAATAACCGGAGTAAGCAGGTTAAATAACGGGACAGTTAACAGTACTAAAGAAGCACCGGTGATTATTGGTGATAATGTAGTTGCCGATAACTTTATTATTTCGTCGGGTTCGGAAGTTACCGACAGCGTTGTAATTACCAATTGCTTTATTGGCCAGGGGTGTATTTTAAGTAAACATTATTCAGCGGTACATTCACTGTTTTTTGCAAATTGCCAGGGTTTTAACGGCGAGGCATGTTCAGTTTTCGCTGGCCCTTTTACAGTTACTCATCATAAATCAACACTATTAATTGCCGGGATGTTTTCATTCCTGAATGCGGGCAGTGGCTCCAACCAAAGCAATCATATGTATAAACTGGGGCCTATCCATCACGGGGTTATTGAACGTGGGTCAAAAACTACGAGCGATTCATATTTACTCTGGCCATCAAGGATTGGTGCATTTTCACTTGTTATGGGAAGGCATTATAAAAATTCTGACACCACCGACATGCCATTTTCGTATTTTATTGAAAACAAGGATGAAAGCTGGCTGGCACCTGCAATTAACCTTCGTAGCGTTGGAACGATCAGAGATGTCCTGAAATGGCCTAAAAGAGATAAACGAAAGGGGAAAGAACTACTTGATTCAATTAATTATAACCTGCTAAGTCCATATACAATAAAAGGAATGGTAAAAGGACAGGAAATCCTGAAACAGTTAAAGAAAGTTTCCGGCGATTTTACTGATACATACACATGGCAAACAACATTTATCAGGGGAAATGCACTGGATAGGGGGATCAGGTTATATGAAATGGCTATAACAAAATTTATAGGCAATTCAGTTATTTCACGTATAAACAACTGTAAATCATGTAAAACCTATGATGAATTACTGAATTTTTTAAAACCATCTTCATCAGCCGGAAAAGGTGAATGGATTGACCTTGCAGGATTGATTGCTCCTAAAAGTGAGGTTGATGTATTAATTTCAAAAATTGAAAATAAAAAATTCAACACACTTAAAAGTATTGAAGGTTCGCTGAAAAAAATACATCAGAATTATTATGAATACGAATGGGCCTGGGCTCTGGAACTTTTTGAAAAAAGAACCAGTAAAAAACTGGCAGATGTTTCAAAAGAAGACCTGATAAACCTGGTTCACAATTGGATTGAATGTGTGGTAGGCCTGGATGAAATGCTTTATGAAGATGCAAAAAAAGAATTCGCCTTAAATTCGATGACAGGCTTTGGAATTGATGGTGACTATGAAGTAAAAAAACAGGACTTCGAAAAAGTAAGGGGAACCTTTGAACAAAATGCATTCGTTCAGGAAATTCTCAGCCACATTCAAAGGAAAACCGAACTTGGGCAATCGACTATCAGTTTTCTTCAGAAACTTACATAAAAAAATACCAACCTAATAATTCGGTTGGTATTTTTTTATTATTAATCAACTTTAATCTTCTTCAACTTCAGACTTTTGCAAATACTGGTCGCTGTTAGCCAATTCCCACATATTCAAAAACCCGATCCTGATAATGTCAGTGGTTTTTTTCCAGTTAATTTTACTCACTTCATCCGAAGGCTGGTGATAATCGGGGTGCATGGCAGCTTCAAAATATATGATTGGAATATCTTCAGCCGAAAATGAGGCATGGTCGCTACCGCCTCCCGGTCTTTCTGATGCACGATAGGTAACATCAAGGTTTATATTATAATCTTCCAATCCTTTTACAGTCAGGTCTTTAAGACCCTGATATGCCTGAGTATAATTCATTGTGGCCGTTACTCCCAATGAATCGTCATCCTCATTTCGTGATATCATATCATAATTAAGGTTAAAAAGGACATTCATCCCTTTGTCTTTTGCATCCTTAACAAAATACTGTGAGCCATACAATCCTTTTTCTTCAGCTGTCCAGGCAGCAAAAACAACCGATTTTTCTGGTTTCACGCCTGTTTCCATAAAAGCTTTGGCAATGGTCATAACACCGACAGTCCCTGAAGCATTGTCGTCGGCACCGTTCCATGTCCAGCCATCAAATTTACCGAGGTGGTCGTAATGCCCGCCAACAACGATGTATTCATCTTTATTTTTTCCTTCGATATATCCTACAACATTCCTGACTTTTACCACTTCGGTATTTACTGATGTATTAAAAGATACAGCTTTTCCTGTTAACACCCGAGATGCCGGTTTCATATTCTTCTGCACATATTCTTCAAATTCTTCGATATTCAAACCGGTTCCGTCAATTATTGCATCAAGGACACTCTGAGTCACCGCAAACGAGGGGAAGTTTGGAGAACTGCCTGATCCCGGCATTACCATCCTGTAATCGTAATATGAGCCTAATGGAGCATCCGCTTCATAATAATTGCCTTTGGCAGGATAAACGTCTTTCTGGTCCCAGCTTGTCGGAGGAGCCACATAAGTTGCCTGAATTACAGCAACTGCCCCTTTTTCTATCAGGTTCTCGAACCTGTTTCCCCTGGATCTCCTGAATGGAGATGACGGCCTGACCGGGCGGAATTTTTTATACGCTTCCGAAGTTGTGTCTTTATGCCCCGGGAAACCATTGATCAAAAGGACTATTTTCCCGTTTACATCCAGGTTCTTAAAATCGTCGTAATTTTTATCCTCATTGGTTAAACCATAACCGGCAAAAACAACCAGTGCCTTTGCAGACAGGCCTACCGAACCTGAATTGACACTAAAATCGGTCTGGTAATTAAAATGCACAGCCCGTTCGCTGCCATTCCCATATGAAATTACATCCAGTGAATTATCATTGCCGGGTGTATATTTTATCAGGCTGAAATTCTGAAAAAAAGTAGTATCCATTTTAGGACGAAATCCCGGACCCGGCCTCATCATCCGGCGGGAAGGCATCTGCATTTCAACATCGCCAAACGGCTTTATGCCATACACTTTGAACATTGATGCAATATAATCGGCCGCCATATAAGCGCCCTTTGCCCCTGTTTCACGGCCTTCTGTCCAGTCGGAAGCAAGAAACTCCAGTTGGCCTTTTACAACATTCTCATTAATTGACGATAAACCTTTTTCCTTTGCTGATTGTCCAAAGGAATAAAACATTGAAAGGAATATTACCATTCCTGTAAAAACGCATTTTTTCATAGTAGTAATTTTATTCGTAAGATTTATTTGATTCCAAAAAATTTGTAATTAGACTCAGAAAAATAATGATAGTTTAAAGTTAGAATTTTAGTATTAATTATGATTTTTTTTGAACAAAAGTTAAATAAAAATTCATCCGGAGGAAACAAAGCTCCTTTATACTTATATTATGCCTGAAATTAAAAAAGAATATAAATCCAGACAGATTTATACAAGTTTATAAAATTTGTCCTGCAAAAACATTGTTACAGGGCCTGGTGTACCCAACCCTGTAATTTTTTCACCAACCTGAATCACCGGCATTATTTCGCTACCGGTTCCTGCAAGCATAAGTTCATCCATCTCATATAATTCCTGCTCACCGAAAGTATTTTCAATAAAATCAATATTGTTGGACAAACAGATCTCCTTAACAACTTTCCGTGTGATCCCTGGTAAAACCAGGTTATTTAACGGATGAGTATAAACCTTCCCGTTTTTAACTGCTAAAACACTCGAATGTGTAGCTTCGGTAACCATTCCGCCCCGAATTAAAATACACTCTCCCGCCCCGTTTTCAACAGCCTTATTATAAAGCATGGTATTGGGAAGCAACGAAACCGATTTGATATCGCAACGCAACCAACGGATGTCTTCATGAGTGATCACTTTTATTCCCTTTTCCAACTTTTCGAACATAGAAGGCAACTCAAAAGTAAAAGCATAAATCGTTGGTTTTATGTTTTCAGGGAAATGATGGACACGTTTGCCGGCACCTCTTGTAATTTGCCAGTAAACTCCGGCCTGTTTATTCTGAAGATTGTTTTTCCGAAGCAAAATATCAAATGCAAAAGCAAGCCATGATGTGTCAAATTTCAACCCGACAGCAGAAAGGCTGTTATTCAGACGGAAAATGTGGTCATCAAAACGAAACGGTTTCCCATTGTAATACTTAACTACTTCGTAAACGCCATCGGCAAAAATAAATCCACGGTCGTCGGGTGAAATACGTGCTTTTTCCCTTGGGAGGTATTCTCCATTCAGATAAACTATTTCATTCATTGTAATCAAATAAGAAAGCGTGAAATTAGCAGCTTTTTACAGGAAATAAAATCCATTCAATAAAAATAATAACAGATGTGCAATATTGTTAAATAAAAATATGTCTGGTTCCATTTTTCATTTTCATTATTTTGAATTTTCCTTTTTATATCTTATTTTTATGGAAACCAAATAATTAGGCCATGAAAAAGATTCTCCTGACAACAACTGTTTTTCTAATCGTTTTCGTTTCAATAGCACAGGAAAAAAGCCGGAAAGAGATACGGGCTGAAAAAGAAGCAATCCAGACAGAAAACATTAAAAAACTTATTGATTCAAAAGAATATGTTCTAAATGTTGCACAGGCTTTTCCAATGACAGGCGGAACTGTATTTCTTGATCCTTACGATTTTGATTTGACAATACTGGGGGATACTGCTATTGCCTACCTCCCGTTTTACGGAATTTCCTATAACTTCCGTTATGGAGCCGGCAATGAAATCGGAATCAAATTTCAGGATGCCATTAGTGATTACAAAATCAAAAAAGGGAAAAGAAACAATATTATTAAAATGGAGGTTAAAACCCCGGATGATACTTACAACATGACATTATCGGTTTCGAAACTGGGGTATGCCGATTTAAGCGTATCCTGTTCCCGGAAACAAACCATCAAGTATACCGGATATCTTTGCCCGATTGAAAGGCCGATAGCTAAGAATCTCTAGCCAGTTTAATTTTTAGTTTTTATAGAGCTATTTCAAAATTCAGGATTTTCCCCACGATTATTTTTTCAGGGCTTACTATTGCCTGAACCGGGAAAATTTCAACTCCGGCATTAAATGCTTTTTTTAATGTTTTGGCATATTCGGGGTCTATTTCCTTAGCCAGGGCAAAAATTTCCACATCGGTGCGTTGGACCACATAAAGCATTACAGCCCTGTAGCCCTGCCTTTTAACTTCAGTAAGTGTATTTAGATGCTTTTGCCCTCTTGTGGTAACAGCATCGGGGAAAAGGGCGTATTTACCTTCTTTCAAAGTAACATTTTTCACTTCAATAAAACACTTTTCCCTGTCGTTTTCAGCATAAATATCAAAACGGCTGTCACCAAAAGTAACTTCGCGTTTAACATTTGTATAGCCTTCCAAACCTGGAATTGTCCCAGCAGAAACTACTTCAAAAGCCAGCTTGTTGGGATTACCGGTGTTAATACCCACCCAACCGCTATTTATTTTTATCATTTCCCAGGTGAATTTTGTACGGCGTTTCGGTTCGTCAACAGGCGTAAGGTAAACCTCAGCGCCTTCCTCAAGGCAACTTTTCATTGAACCCGAATTGGTGCAATGGGCAGTTACTACTGTACCGTCATCCAGCCTGACATCTGCGAGGAAACGTTTGTAACGACTGACTAAAGTTCCGTGAACAAGTGCTTTTTCGAATTTCATAAATACAAAAATAGGAATTTATTTTTCGCTCTTTCCTCCTTGCAATGGAGCCCGATAAAAAGATAGAACGATTAAAATCACAAAAAATAACACAAAAAGTGG